>JAAFHO010000839.1 GCA_013297575.1 Chitinophagales bacterium | reverse complement strand
CCAGTCCAGATAATGGCACTTCCAGCACTCACATCAAAACTGCGTTGCACAATAGATTGGTAAGAATAGTTGTATATGCCGCGCACCAGTTCCAGCCGGCCAATCAGCGTCATTTCACCATTGGATAATATGTCCAATTGAAGTTTGCCGCTGGTTTTACCATTAAAGTTATCGCCGGTAACGGGATTGATGACACTGTTTACGATCAGGTTGGAATCAATTTCTATACTTGCGCTGAGTGTAAATGGCTGCGTAATCACAGGTGCATCGTAGATTGCCGCCCGTACATACGCGTTAGGCGGCGGGATAAAATACACCACTCCTTCATGCTGGAGGGTTTGTGTGGCTTCATCATAAACGTAGGTAAAAGTGGATGCTTTAGCCGTTTTGATCGACAGTTTGAGGTCGGGTTGGCTGATAGAACCTTGAACAGTACCATTCAAGGAAACGAATAACTTTCCAAAGTAAACAGGATTCTGTTGTCTGGTCGTATTTAATACCTGCCACTGCTCGGCTTGCAGACGGAGGTTGGTTTTGATATCTGACCAATCTGTTGTCGTTAATGATCCATTGATTTTCAATGACTTACCAAAGGGATCCACCAAAACCATGTCATTGACGGCTATACCTGTTGGGGTAAATTCAAGTGGGGTATCGCCCAATTCGTAGCGGACATTGGTCAGTTTGGGGGTAAAATAAGTCTCGTGCAATTTCATAGAACCCAATATTTGCAAATTATCCTTTTGTCCTTTGATGTTTACCTTTGCTTCTGCCCAGCCGCCCAAATCCTGGACTATATCGGTGAGGAAAATATCGAAATTGTTGTAATTCAGCCGATCAATATCCAGTGTAAAGTCGAGTCCAGTTTTGCCCCCGGGCAAGTTTTTGGTAGCACCGCTCAGCAATATGGATTGTCCTGCGCCGCTGATGTTCATCTGCTGCACGGTGGTGCCATTGGGGTTTATTTTTATTTCGTTTTCAGCGTCGATCGTCCATTCTTTAAAATCAATTAATTGACGCGGTGAAAGTTTTACAATAGTTGCTTTGGTGTTGCTATTGATCGTGGCCGCCGCCGCCAGCAAAAAGCGTTCCTGCCCTTCATTATTTGTTGCTTTGAACGAAACAGTCGCTTTATTGGCTACAAATGCCCCGTTTAGCACCGCATTTTCTATAAAATCCTCCTTTTCTCTTTTTACTTTTGGCGTGGTCAATACAAATAAAGCGGAAGAATCACCAGCGTAACACCGCACATTTACGGCATCCACTACCCAATCCATATACCCGATTCGGGGAGCCTCTATCTGGAGGTTAAAGTAGTTGCGCTGCCCGACCAACGACCCTCCGAGGTGCAGCGGCGCCAGTTCCTTCAAGCCAGGCACCAATCCAGTTGTCAATATTTCCGGTTGAAGGAAATCCAACTGTACCGAAATGGAATCGCTGCTTACCCTTGGCACATACACCGTCCGATCTACCACGAAATATTGTTCAAAAACATTGGACAAGGTTTCTGGCAAATCGGCCAATGAAAAATAGCCTTTTATCTCACCTTTTAGCCAGTCGGAATTGATTTCAAGCCGATTCTGATGTTGATCCAAACTGATATTCAGCACCATTTCCCCCGGCTGAACATGCACCGTATCGTATTGTAAATCAAGGTTTTCAATACGGACATTCGCCTTCAGGGTATCCAAAGACAGGCCTTCTGAATGCGACACCAGATGTCCACACAAATGGGTAGGCCGACTAGCCCAGCCAAAGGCGCGGAGATCGACACAATTCAGCCGAATATCCGCATCGAGTATGGGAACGGCTGTTTCAAAATCACCGGCAACTGTCGCGTTGATGGCAGCCCTTTCGTCTGTCGATACCAAATTGCCCTTGAATTGCTTACCATTGACCTCGCCATTTAGACTTATCTCTCTAAAAATAGCATTGTCCCAAATTAAGGAGTCTATATTGCCCGAAAATTGCATTTGGGCACTTTCCCAAATTTTAAACCCGGTACCATCAAGTTGCGCATGAAAGCCAATCGTTTTAAGGGGTTGTAGTACGCTGTCTTTAACTAATTGGTTCACCAAAATATTTTGACCCACTATTTGTATATGATAACTGCTGTCTTTTAGTGTGCCTTCCAAATCCAAATCGCCCCAATTCCCCAAACCCATTTGTACCTTCCCTGTGGCGTCCTGCACCGTGCCTTTGGCATTGCCCTTTATCTGTATATAATTGGGCAATTGCATGGATTGGCTCAGGTCGGGCACATAACCAAGGATTTCTTGACGGGCTAAATTGGCGTTGAAATTGCCATCAAAACCGAGTTGATCGGTATTTTTTAGGTTTTTTAGTAACCCTTTAAACGCCATACTGCTGCTTATCCCGTCCCGGATAGCCACGATATTTAAATCTGTTTGTAGGTTGGACAAACTGCCTTTCAAGGTCCCTTTTGCTTGTAACAAGTCGGGAAAGATGATCCCGTCAGTCGCTAAAAAAGTAAAAAAGTTTTGCGGCGCATCAAACTGTTGAATAGTCAGATCTATACCTAGTTTATCCAAGTCAGTAACGGATACAAGACTGCCTCCGAGTTCGAATAA
>JAAFHO010000838.1 GCA_013297575.1 Chitinophagales bacterium | reverse complement strand
TTTTCGGATATGGAACGCGATGCGGATCTGCCACCGGATAGTATTAATCCAGTGCGGTTTACGAGTATAAAATCAACGGGAGAGATCATTAGCGATAGTTTTTCTATTGTGAAAAAAAATTTACAATGGACTTTTGCGGCTGTTTTTACGAGTGCTTTTGCATTTACAGTATTTACGCTTTTTCAAAACAACGACCCTGCTAATCTTGTAAATATAGAAGATGTGCTAGGCCGCACACTTACCGTAGCGGGATTGTCTAGTTATATCGGTACCGATTATACCCAATGGACAAGGTGGGTCGCCTTAGTACTTTTTCTTTTGGTTACTTTTGTAGGATTTCGGATGACGGAACAGGAGATGCCACAGGCGAATAAAACAACCATATTAAATAAAATACTTCAGGGATTGGCATTAGTATTGCCCATTATGCTGCTGTTTTGGGTAATGGAATTGGAATTACCGATTTGGTTGGCCTTTTTTCTGCGTATTATTTTACCGATCATTGTCTTGCCCATTGTACTTTCGGTGTATTGGATTGCCGCTATCCGTTATGGCCCACCCAATCCTTTGGTGGGTTTATGGAATGGTGTACAATCACTACGCTACTTAACGGGTTATTTGGTCTGTCTATTGGTGATCGGGCTGATGGCCTTATTTTTATTGTTTATGAAATCTGAACTTTGGTCTATGTTCCTAAAGTTTTTTAGTTGGGCGGTTCCTCCTGGCGAAAAAAATGTAGCAAAGTTTGCGACGACCATAACGACATTTACCACTTGTATTATTTTGTATTTCACCTGGTTGATGTTGGTGATTTCGGGCATACTCCAGTTTTTTTCGCACCGCGAAATTACCGAAGCGACACATTTGCACCAACAAATTGAAACGGTGGGTACATTACGGCAAATACGAGGTATTCCTAAAGAATAATATGAAAATGAAATATATTTTACTATTTTGTTGCTTTTTTTATTGTTTTTCGTCCCTGCTGGCGCAAAATGAGTCACCAGCAGAGCCTGATGTTCCTGTTGTGGTAGAAGATATGGATGATGCTGCAATGGAATATGAGCGTGCGAATGCATCGGATCAAGGTCGAAAAGAGATATTTGGACTAAACAAAGAGCGCGTAGTACGGCGCAAAATAACTCAGGATCAATGGCAACGCGCAGCAGATCAATTGAATTACAGTAATGATGTGCCAGAGGAAATTAAAAAACCCAAAGACGAACCCGTAAAACCGAACCAGAATTCCTCGCCAAGATTTGAGTGGAACTGGGAATTTTGGAAAGGATTTTCTAAACTATTTTCGATCATTATTTTACTGAGTTTGGGCGGCTGGTTGATTTATAATTTAGTGCAATCGCCCAGCAACAGCGTTATTCGGGCAGAAGATGGCACTGAGATTACCTTAGCCAATTTAGATGAATATATCCAAGAAACGGATCTGCAACGCTTCTTACGCGAAGCCTTGGAGAAAGGTAATTATAGCCAAGCGGTAAGGATTTATTATTTGCAGGTGATCAAGGATTTATCTAAAAAAGAAGCCATTCTGTGGCGCAAGGAAAAAACCAACCGAGATTATATCCGCGAAATGCGTAATCACCCGTTAAGCGCCGATTTTCGAACCGCTACCCGTACTTACGAAGCGGTTTGGTATGGCAATGGCGAATTGGATAAGGCTATTTTTGGGCGCATTGAAGGGCAAATGAATCGTCTTTTGGCTAAAATCGCTTAAATTTGATCAAAACCAACCACACCATGCGCTACCTTTCCATCGACTTTTACCGGGGCTTAACCATTGCCTTGATGCTGATTGTGAATAATCCGGGCGATTGGAGTCGGGTATTTTCGCCTTTATTACACGCCGAATGGCATGGCTGCACACCCACCGATTTGGTATTCCCTTCTTTTCTGTTTATCATTGGCGTGGCGATGTGGTTCTCCTTTGAGAAATTTGGGCGCAAGCCCAATAAGGCAGCATTGACCAAAATAGCCACGCGTACAGTACTGCTCTTTTTGTTTGGTTTTTTGTTGTCGTGGTATCCATTTGTGGGCAAAGAGATCGCCAATTTGCGTATTATGGGTGTATTGCAAAGGCTGGGCTTGTGCTATGGTATCGCAGCATTGTTGGTATTATATTGCTCCAATCGTGTGCTGATTGGCGTGGCCATAGCCGTATTATTTGGTTATTGGGGACTGTTGTATTTTGGTGGTGATTATAGTTTGGAAAATAGCTTGGCGCGGCGCATTGATTTGGCCGTACTTGGCGCAACGCACCTGTGGAAAGGCAAGGGCATCCCTTTCGATCCAGAAGGATTATTGAGCACTTTACCCGCCACCATCAATGTGTTATTTGGATGGTGGAGCGCGCAAATTATGCAACGTTACCAGTTGGATAAAATGCGGGTAGTGGGTGAATTATTACTTTGGGGGAATATAATCGCATTGTGCGGTGTGATTTGGGATTGGGGTTTTCCACAAAATAAAAGCCTTTGGACGAGTTCATTTGTACTCAATACCAGCGGCATTTCAATGATTTTATTGGCCTTTAGTGTTTGGGCGATTGATATTAAGCAGTGGCACCGAGGGGTGTATTT
>JAAFHO010000837.1 GCA_013297575.1 Chitinophagales bacterium | reverse complement strand
TAAAAATTTAAAAAACAAAGGTAAACTGTTTTTTTTATAACTCATAATTGGCTGCACCTTTGTGTCATTATTAATCATCATCATTAAATAATCATCAACCCATGAATAAGAAATCTTTTTTTACAATATTAATTTTGCTTGTTGCGCAGTGTTGTCTGTTGGCGCAGGTGGTGGATATTCCGGATGCGAATTTTAAAAATGCGTTAGTGAATGGGCTTTGTGTGGATACGGATGGGGATGACATTGGGGATGCCGATGCGGATATTAATGATGATGGGGAGATACAGGTGAGCGAGGCGGAGGCGGTTAAATGGCTAAATGTTAGTTATTTAATTGCTCAATCTTTAGAGGGAATAAATTCTTTTATTAAACTAGAGAAATTGGACTGTAATTCAAATATTTTAGTAACGCTAGATGTACATGAATTACATAATTTGAAAGAATTGAATTGTAGTTATAATCAATTAACAAATTTAAATGTACAAAACCTGGGTAATTTAAAAATTCTAATATGCTTTTACAATAAGTTAGATTTTTTTGACACTCAAGGGTTGAATAATCTGCAAATATTGAATTGTTTTGGGAATGAATTTACAACCTTAAATGTACAGGAATTGAGTAGTTTAGAAGAACTATATTGTTATGGAAATTATTTAATAGAATTAAGTGTTCTAGGCCTCAGTTATTTACATTATTTGGACTGCTCAGAAAATCGATTGAAAACCCTAGATGTGCATGATTTAGGTAATTTAGAATTTTTATACTGCTCCTATAATGATATGACTTCCTTGAATATCCACGGTTTAAGCAATTTGAAAACTATGAATTGCGGTGTTAATCAATTGACCACCTTAGATGCACAAGGGTTGAGTAATTTAAAAAATTTAGAATGTGGTAATAACCCTTTGACTACTTTAGAATTACAGGGGTTGAGTAATTTAGAAAAATTATACTGCGGTGGATCTCTGTTGACATTCTTAAATTTACAAGGGCTAGACAATTTAAAAGATTTGTCGTGTTCTCAAAGTCAATTGACTACATTAGAAATCCAACATTTAAGCAAATTATCGGAGTTAAGATGTAATAGTAACCTTTTGACGACTTTAGAATTGCAGGGGCTGAGTAATTTAGAGATTTTATCTTGCCAAAAAAATCAATTGACGACACTAGATGCTCATGGGCTGACTAATTTACTAACTTTATGGTGCAATGAAAATGAATTGACAGATTTAAATCTACAGGGACTTGGTAAATTAAAAATATTGAGTTGCTACAAAAACCAATTAGAGGCATTGAATATTCTAGGGTTGAGTAACTTGGAGCGTTTATTTTGCTTTGAGAACCAACTTAAAATCTTGGATGTTCAAGACAAGCATAAATTGAACACTTTGGATTGTAATAATAATCAATTGACTACCCTATTCATAAAAAATGGAAGCAATGAGGAGGCTCGTTTAGATTTTTCCACCAACCCCAACCTTTCCTACATCTGCTGCGACCCCGCCCAAATCACCTCCGTTTACAATCAAACCCTACAAAACGGCCAAATCAATTGTATTGTAAGCACAGCCTGCGCTTATGATAATTCTTTCCTAAACGGCTCCATCATCCGCGATCAAAACTTCAACTGCGAAAAAGACACTACAGAAATCGGCCTAGAAAAACGGATCGTAAAAGCCGAAAAAGACGGACAAGAACCCTTGTTTTCTATTTCCAATAACCAAGGCCAGTATCAAATGGACTTGGATACAGGTTTGTACAAAATTACCACCTACCTTTTCAATAATTATTCCGTACCCTGCGAAGATTCCATCTGGGTCAATCTACCCCAAGTCAACGATTCTGCTACGGTGGATTTGCTGCTGCAACCCGTTATTTCCTGCCCGCTGATGGAGGTAAATATCGCTTCTAATTTTATCCGGCGTTGTTTTGATAACCAATATATTATCCAATATTGCAACGTAGGTACAGCACCCGCACCCAATGCGCAAGTCACCATCAACCTTTCCGACGATGTGGCATTTGTGAGCAGCACCATTCCGGGGAGCAATGTGGGGGGTAATAATTGGCAATTTTCGGTGGGTGAAGTACAACCCGATGATTGTGGTTCATTTTCGTTGGTATTTCATGTTATTTGCGATTCTACGGTGCTGGGGCAGTCGATTTGCGCCACGGCGCATATCACGCCCGATAGTATATGCACGCCAGCCAGCACCAGTTGGTCGGGCGCGCAGGTGATGGTGGATGGTTTTTGTGAAGGCGATTCGGTGCGTTTTACGATTCAAAACATTGGATTTGGCGATATGACCGAAGAACAGGAATACATCGTAATTGAAGATGATGTGATTTTGTTCCAAAGTCCGTTTATTTTGGACGCGCTCGAATCCATCGTATTTCGAGTACCCGCCAATGGCAGCACATGGCTACTGCAAGCCGAGCAAGAACCTACTTTTCCGTTTGTGTCCATGCCTTTTGCGAGTGTGGAAGGTTGCGGCTTGAACTTGGGCGGGTTGTTTAGTTTGGGGTTTGTGACGCAATTTAGTGAGCAGGACGGTAACCCGTTTTTTTCCAGAGAATGCCGCGAAGTAGTTGGTTCTTATG
>JAAFHO010000836.1 GCA_013297575.1 Chitinophagales bacterium | reverse complement strand
CTTCAGGATCAATTACTATGATGCTGTGGTCAATTTTTTTACCTCATTTGGGTATTTCGATAATGATGCAGATCACCACCGCTCTTTACTTAATATTGCAAAAGGTTTGAAACCCAAAGGTTTGCTTTTACTAGATTATTTTAATTCTGATTGGGTACGCGCTAGTATTATCCCCGCTGAAACAAAAATAATTGATGGCATTGCATTCCATGCCACAAAATGGACCGATAAGGAACACGTTTTTAAAAAGGTGATCTTTGAAGTAAAAGGACAGGAGTATGCTTTTCAGGAAAGAGTGCGGTTATTCAGCCTCATTGATTTTAAAATGTTGATGGAACAATCGGGTCTTACGATCAAAGCAGTTTTTGGAGACTATGAATTATCGGCTTTTGATGCAATTCAATCAAAAAGGATGATTATAATTGCAGAAAAATCATGAATGCGTATTTAGACTGGTTAATACAACTGGATTATCAGGTATTTTTTGCAATCAACGACGGCCTGTCCAATGCGTACTTTGATGCAATTTTGCCTTGGTGCAGAGTACCTTTAATTTGGACACCATTTTATTTATTTATCTTAGTTTTTGCTTACTCCAATTTCAATCGACGAAAATTTGTTGTTTTTTTACTAGGTTTAGTCCTCACCGTAGGTTTAGCAGATACCATTAGTTCTAAAATTATTAAAAAAACAGTTTGCCGCGAACGCCCATGCCACAATGCACTGATCAGCGATCATGTTCATTTGCGCATTGAGCGGTGTGGCAGTGGTTATAGTTTTACCTCCTCTCATGCTACCAACCATTTTGCAGTGGCCATGTTTTTGAGCATCTTTTTTGCTCCCTACACGCGGTATGCAAGGCCAATATTAGTCGCTTGGGCTGCAATAATCGCATTTTCACAGGTATATGTCGGTGTTCATTTTCCATTAGATGTTATTTGCGGGGGAATTATAGGGGGAATATTAGGGGGTCTGGGGGGCCTTTTTTATAAAATGGTTTAGCGGCTGTTTCGTTCATAAATGAAACAGCCGCTAAACCATTTTTAGAATTCAACGTTCATTTCCAGCAATGCATCCCTTAATCCATCCGTTCCTAAAAAGTGAATGCCTTGCATCCCAACAGATTTAGCGGCTTCTACATTACCAAAATTATCATCGATAAATACAGCAGTGTGCGCTTCTACCTCGTAACGACTGAGCAAAAGGTGGTAAATATCGGCGAATGGCTTGCGTGTCCGCTCCGTACCTGACACCAAAATACCTTCAAACCAATGTAAAAACTCATAGCGATCTAAGGCCACTGGGAAAGTCTCATCGCTCCAATTGGTCAAAGCCAACAAACGGTACTTACCATCATCACGCAATTTGCGCAATAATTCTACAGTCGGCTGAATTGGCCCACCCAACATATCTTCCCAACGATCATAAAATGCGCGAATTTCAGACTCCCACTCCGGCCATTCTGCAACAAGCATTTCGGTAGCATCTGCTAGACGACGGCCTGCGTCCTGCTCTATATTCCAATCGTGCGTGCAAATATTGTCAAAAAAGAACTTTCTACGGTCATTATCAGGAATAAGATCTTTAAATACATATTCAGGATTCCAGTCGATGAGTACTCCTCCGAGATCGAAAACGATGGTTTTGATGTGCATGAAAAATATATAATTAACAACGCCGAATTATTTCGACGCTTTTAAAGTGAACTGAACAAATTTATTGTACTTTGTTTAAAGAGCGCAAAATTAGTTTATTTCTCAAAAACCTGAAAAAATAAATAATTATTCAAGACCCAACTATTCTTAAACAAATAACGTTTAACCTTATGCATATTTTCTCACAATTATAATCAATTTTATCATGAAAAAAACACTACTTTTTATTCTTCTAATTTCTGGTCTCTCTACTGTTTATAGTCAAAATAGTGGTCCTATTATTTGCATAAAAGATTACTGCACCGACGAAGGCATTGAAGACGTGTTAGTTAGCCAAGACTTTGGATTAGCAATACCATCATTGTCATCCTTTATCCAATTTACGAACACAATCGGTTGTACTTTTTCAGGTATTTCACCTTTAGTACCTGATACAACGCTGGCCATTCGAATTAAGCGTGAAAGTAATCCACTCAGTGGAATATCCACTCACGATCTTGTATTAATAGCCGGTCATATCAATGGCACACAACCCTTTACTTGTCCATACCAATGGATCGCTGCCGATGTAAACAATGACCAAGTAGTGGATAACAAAGACGTTGTTGATTTAAGAAGTCTGATATTGGGTACTTACACATTTCTACCCAACGCTCCTGTTCTCAAGGTTTTCCCAGTTGACTTTCCGATAGATCCGGCCAATCCATTGGCTAATCCACTCCCAACACAACCTTTCATTTTCCCAACCAATAATATCCCAACAAATATAGCGTATTACGGGATATTTACAGGAAGGGTCTCTAAATATTGCGATTGTTTGAACTCAAGTACAAGTTCAGTACAAAAAATTGATCAAATAATCGTAGCACCCAATCCTACACAAGATTGGGTTACCATAGCGTATTTTGGCGCGTTAGATACCCATAATTATGTCATTTATGATATAAT
>JAAFHO010000834.1 GCA_013297575.1 Chitinophagales bacterium | reverse complement strand
TTTAACTCTACAAAGCAAATTTTGGTATATTGGTATAAAAAAGGATTGGTTTCATACTTAAATGACAATCCAAACTTAATTAAAGAATTAAATCAATTTTCGATTGAGCAAGAAATTTTAAGAAAGACTTTTAAAAAAACAAAAAAACAAAGAAATAGAGTACCAAATTCAACTGAACCTAAAACTTATATTGAATTAGAAGAAAACGAATCCCCATCTTTGGAATATAGTATAGTCTCCTTTTTTAAAGAAGGAAAAAGGAAAGCGTTGGACATTTTAATTCAGGATTTGCTCAGTCAGCACGATACATCTCTAATTGAAATTTCCCACTTGTTGAGAACATTTGAATTTGAAGGTAATGTAAAGTATATTTTAGATTATGGATGTTATATCCAACCCTTGCAATTTCGAGCAACTAAACTCTTGTTTCTTCACAAAGACCATATCAATGATGAAGTGGAGGTTAGTCACCCAAGCGAATTGATAAGAAAAGGAGAAATAATAAAGTTTCGTATAATAGGAATTAACCAGCAAAATTATAGACTTAATATTTCTTGTATAAAAACTTTTAAGGCAACAGAGATTGTGAAAGATGCTTAAAAAAATAAATATGCAGACAACATTTAGGGCTTAACCGCTGACGGGTGGGATCGTTTAGAAAACTGTGTCAAAAAAAAAATTTTTAAATGTAATAAACGATCGCGTTTAGGCTATAATGTCCTGTTACATGTTTCATTAAAAAGCCATCATAGTATAGCAGAAATAGAGTTAGTAGCCAAGAAATTGGAATCGTTCTAAATTTTGCAATGCAGCAGGAATTTCTTCTTGGATATTTCAGAATTATCTCAGCCGTTATTGGGCTAGCGATATAGATAGAGCGCAATTACACCACACTTAAAAATTTAGACGAAGTTCCCATATTCCCCATTTTCAAAAAAAAGGCAGCAAAAACAAGAACCAATCATCAGATAGTGTACAGTGGAATCAGGATTTGGCAGCCGCTAAATCCTGATTTTTCCGTATCTTAGCCCCCAAATTTAATGACATGGCAAAAAAGTTAATCCGATTCGATTGGGCGATGAAAAAAATGCTTCGCCATAAAGCCAACTTCGACATACTCGAAGGGTTTCTTTCGGAATTGTTGGAGGAGGATATCAAGATAAAGCAAATCCTTGATAGTGAAAGCAATAAGGAGACCGAAGACGACAAGTACAATCGGGTTGATATTCTCGTGGAAAACTCAAAGGGCGAACTTGTTATTATTGAGGTTCAAAACAGCAAGGAATATGACTATTTCCATCGGATGTTGTTCGGTGCAGCGAAGGCTATCACCGAACATATAAAAGAAGGACAGCCGTATGCAGAAGTGAAGAAAGTAATTTCCATCACAATTGCTTACTTTGATTTGGGTCAAGGTAAGGATTACGTTTATCATGGAACAACTGTTTTCAAAGGCATCCACAAGCACGATATACTTACGCTCGCAGATAAGCAAATGGAACTTTATAAAAAGAATAATGTCCACGAGATTTTCCCAGAGTTTTGGGTGATCAAGGTAGGCAAATTTGGCAATCGAGTAAAGGATAAATTGGATGAATGGATTTATTTTTTCAAAAACGCAGAGATTAAAGCCGAATTTTCTGCGAAGGGCTTGAAAGAAGCGGGCGAACGACTTGATGAGATGAAATTGAACGAAAAAGACGCAAAAGAGTACAAGCGATACCTCAAAGGACTTCGGGATATTGCCAGCGACCAGCATACTAAAATGGCTGATGCGCAAGATTTGATAAAAAAAGGAGCGGAAAATAAGGAAATAGAGATAATGCTCGAAATGAACAAAGAAGGCTTTTCTGTTTCTCAGATAGCCAAAATTGTAAAGAAGTCGGAGCAAGAAGTGAAGCAAATCATTGAAGGTCAGTCCAATAAATAAGCACCCATCAACGGCTTTACGAAAGCCACCCAAATGCCACGCTCAAAAGCCCTAATCTAGCAGAGCGCCCTCGTTTCTAAAAACCAAAAGACAACCCAACACACGCATAATGGAATAAAGCAAAATTATACACTACATCATTATCTGCCCCACCTTCCAGCATGCGATACCCTGCACGTACGCTTAAGTGATCTGACAACTTATATGTCGCGGCAATCTGAACATCTTCGGCCCTGCCTTGAGGTGCAGCAAGTGCATCGCCATCGAGCAAAATCCCGAATTTGTTATAAATATGCCATAATAACCTAAAATTGATAATGGGTACAAAACCCACATTGGCTTTTTCGGATACCAATCCAGCCGAAGAAAGTGCAATTTTAGCGTCCCTGATTTTTGCGGTCAGCCCTAATCCAAACTCAACCCTGCGTTTTTGTACAATAGTGTACCGGTATGTCAGCCTGTACGAATTGAATTTATAGCTGCCGGTAAGTTCAGTATTGGCCGGGAACACTACTCCTTCAAATAAAATGTCTTTTGGTACACTACCCTTGGATTTTGTTTCGAGGGGAGCATACAATAGGGAAATCGTATGGCGCGACTTTATCGTGTAATTCAATCTAATCCTGTAAAAAAATGCTGATTTTGGAATCAGGTTGTCCTTTAATGAAAAGCGT
>JAAFHO010000835.1 GCA_013297575.1 Chitinophagales bacterium | reverse complement strand
AAGAAATGGGTAGTGCAGGTTGGGTGACTTGCCCAGATCGCGTAGAAGTAAAGCCGCTTGGCGATTCTGTTACTGTGACGGTATAAGTACCCGCCGCAAGGCTATCAATTTGGTAAAAATTTTGGGTATTGGCCGACCATTGGTAAAAAAAAGTACCTCCGGCTTGGCCGCCATACACATCAACGCCTAATTTACCTGTCTTTTTTCCCCAACACAAAACAGGTTCTTTGCGGGTAACGACGGTCGTGAGTGCCGGCGCATTGGGGCCGCCATACGTAAAGGTTAATTTGTAATTTGAGCCATCGTTATTGGCCAACATAAAGGTTTCTGGGATAAAATCATTCCCAAGTGTGTCCACATCAGCACGAACATAAATCTCCAAAGTGTAATTGGTGCCAATACTCAAACCACTAGCTAAATTGATATTCGAACTCAAGTCGCGGTAACGCGTTGTGTAAGGCCCTTGGGTGGTATTATAGTCTTCGGGAATGGTTACATTTGACCAGTTTCCGCCGCCCTGTCCCGTAGGATAAACACGGTAATATAATGCCGCAGCACTTACATGATTAATACAACTCTCCCAAGTAATTACGGATCCACCGGACAACGTAAGTGAGCGCAGGTTACCCAATTGTAAGCCTTGAAAAGCCGTTTCGTAATCGCAAGAGGCAATGGCAAATTCATCTTCCGTACCGTTTATTTTTAAGCGGATATGAGAAGAACAACCACCTACAAAACTGTAGCCACAAGCATGAAGATCTGCTGCGGCTAATTGGCTAATAATTAATAGTGTAAAGATAATACGCATTCTAATCGGTATTTTAATGAAGTAATGCGGATGCGCGCTATATAATTTAAAACTATTTAATTTTAAATTATTTTGGACACAGATGCATTACTCCGTACTCAAAAAATTATAGCAAAAACCACGCCACAGCCTTATTTTAGCAAACGATCACCCAAACCTAATGGCTCTAATCCATTCATTTTAATACTCCAGGTGATGCGGCGCAGGTAATTGCCTTTACTTGTTTCCTTGTATAATCGGTTGATATTTTGAGAATTAATCGCAGGGAAATATACATTAAAGTATCCTTTCAGAAACGACAAAGCAAAACCTCCACTCCAAAATAATGAACTAGGTTCTGTGCCACCACTCGGTAAATAGCCCAAATCTGCATAACCCAAATCAAAATAGGGCTTTAATGGGATACCAAATGGCAATTTCTTAGGTAAATCGGCTTCCAAGTTGACCGCAAAAAGATAATTATTACTATGGCCTACATAGCCAGTAGACTGGTATTGACTACCAAAAGCGTATTTAAACCCACCTTCTGCTTGTTGTATTTGCCTATTTGCCAAACCACTTGAACCGTTTCTATTAAAATACAAATAATCGTGTTTGTAATCGGTATAGCCGTTTTGCGCTAAGGAAAGAGAGCCACGCGCAAAGGGATCATCCGCACCAAAGCCCAAAGATTTGCGTTCTCGGCTGCTATTTTTAATAAAATAACCGCCATAAAACCGTAAACTCACCTTACGCTTGTCGGTATAAAAGTAACTTTGCTTCCATTCCAGCCCTAGGCGAAGGTATTGTTTGGCCGTACCGTCATCATCCCAGTTTTGTCCTTCCAATGCGAGCGTCAGGTCATACGGATTGGGCTTACCCAAATTGGATAATTGGTATTTTGTTTCCCATATATTACTGACATAATCCGGTTTTTTTACCCCAGCCGTATCAAAGCCGTTTTCGAGACCGATATAGTTCCACCGAATAGCCACCGATTGCCTTAGTGCCGTATTGGCAGATCGGAAATCGGCTTGTACCCACGGCGTAATACGATAAAAACGGCTCAAATACTTTTCATCGCGTCCCAATAGGTTTTCGTTAAAAGTACGTCCGTTGACACCTAATGTAATGCGTTTGATGGCACCATTTACAGGATGCAGCCTATATCGAATATCGCCACCGCCTACTAATTCGCCATTGTTCACAGAAATACCCGGAGCGAGGTAATATTGTATCTTTTGTCCAGGCAAAGGCGGATTATAAAGCAACAAACCAACCATTCCTTTGTCGTAATTATTCCAGCCCAGCCACGGCAAAACGCCCAAGGTTTTTTTACCACGTTGTTCAAAAGGCTTTATCAGACCGATATTCAATCGGTCGCCTTTTTTGAAAAGTCCATTGGTTTTTAAATTATTATTAGTCGCATTATTGTCCAATGCGATACTTTCTTTATTTATTAAAAATCCATCAGCGTCGGTTTTCCCCATATTAAAAAGTGTTTGTCCCTCTTCTGGCAAAAACCACTTTGTTGCTGTTGGTTGGCCGTTTTTCATAGCCGTAATACTAAATGGGGCAGTAGTTTGGCCTTTTTCTTTTACCTTCAATACTGTATTGCCATTGGCATCCTGTTCTACTTTTTTCAGGGCAGGATCGGCCTTTTTACGGGTTTGCATTTGGGTCATAAACCAATTTATATCGACCCCACTTTTGGTCATTGATTGTTTAAAATCCTCTGGTTGCGGGTGTTTAAAACTCCATTCCTTAAAATACGCCTGCATGGCTGCATCAAATTTTTCGACTCCAATGGCATTTTC
>JAAFHO010000833.1 GCA_013297575.1 Chitinophagales bacterium | reverse complement strand
AATATCCTCTAAGTTTTTCTTTTTCAACAACACTTGCTTATATCCTGGATAATAGAACGCAACTCCGTCAATGGTGTCCTTGACGAGATAATCCGGCACTTTCCTTTTTTTGGGTTGCGCCGGTCTATTTATAGCATATGCAGCTTGTTGCCGAGTCATTTTATACTTAGATTACAGTTAAAGCCTCAGTCACATAGTGATTCTGGCTGATAACCGAATGTTTCTCAATATCACGAGCGCCTTCAATGATCCAATCGTTTGCTCCTTTTTTCTCAAAACGACAGGTATTGCAGATAAACTCGCTCACCTCGCCGTATTTGTCCTTACGTGCTGTGATACGGTAAATTTCGTTACCATACATCCAAGCAGTGGTTTTACCACAACATTTATCACATTCGCGGTGTGCATCCATGGGTTTGAGGAACCAAACACGGCTTTTAAAGCGGAAAGTACGATCAGTTAAAGCACCTACTGGACAAACATCAATGACATTGCCTGAGAAATCGTTATCAATCGCCTTTTCGATAAAGGTAGATATTTCTGAATGGTCACCTCTGCCAATAATGCCATGTACGCGATTGTCCGTAATTTGATTGGCCGTATATACACAACGATAGCATAGAATGCAGCGCGTCATATGTAGTTTGATATAAGGGCCAATATCAATTTTTTCAAATGTGCGTCGCTCAAATTCATACCGTGTGCCAGCAGAGCCATGCTCGAAAGCAAGATCTTGCAGGTGGCATTCGCCTGCTTGGTCGCAGATTGGACAATCCAAAGGGTGGTTGAGCAACAAAAACTCGACTACACCTTTGCGGGCATTCACTACCTCTTCACTGCTTTTGCTGGCCACTTCCATACCGTCCATGACCATTGTTTGGCAAGAAGCCACCAGTTTGGGCATTGGTCGCGGGTCTTTTTCAGAGCCTTTACTCACTTTTACAAGACAGGTACGGCATTTCCCTCCCGATCCTTTGAGTGAAGTATAAAAGCACATGGCTGGCGGTACGCATTCGCCCCCAATCTGACGTGCAGCCTGTAAGATGGTGGTACCATCTGCTACCTCAATTGTATGTCCGTCTATCGTTACTTTTGGCATAATTTTGCTATAAGTATTTCTTTATAATTCTAATTGTGTTTTCAAAAAGTTGTAAAGTGGCTTTATCTACTTCTTTTTCTTCCCCTCTCTCCAAGTATAAAGCATCCCTGCTTTTTTTGTCCGCCTTGTATAATAACAAATAGATTCCACATTATCCGTCATAAACAAAACAGAACCTATGCTTTCACCTAATTTATCAATACAAGCCATTTCAATGGATTCCAGAGATACATGTTTAATAAATCCAAGTTGCTCTGTTTCACTTTCCTGAACGCTTACCACAATCGGTTCACCTTCAAAACAAGCCAAAGCACTATATTTCCAATTGCCCCCCAAGGTATCAACTTTTGAATCTGGAATATGTGCTAAAAAATTATTTTCCGAAATCAAATAATTCATAACATCCTCATAATCATCATTATACTCAACTGACGATACATCTTCAATAGGTACAATCAAATAACCGTCAAACTCTCCAAACAAATTATAAGACTTTAATTCCAATGCTTCCTCTGAATAACTAACTAGTGTTCCAAACCAAAAATCGTTATCGCTATCCCCTTTTATCAGAGAGAGTGGTTTTTGGTCTTGAATGGATTTATCAAAAAGGTCTTTAAATATCATTTTTTAATGGGTTATACTGTAACAGGCTCGCGCACCAAACCATAATTCCGCTCCAAACAAGCAACAGGCTCGTTCACGTGCCATTCAAACTCCTCGCGGAAATGCCTAATCGCAGCCGATACAGGCCACGCCGCAGCATCACCCAACGGACAAATTGTATTGCCTTCGATCTTCTTGGCTACTTCAGACAATAGATCAATATCGCTCATTTTACCCTGACCATTTTCCATACGGTGCAAAACTTTTTCCATCCAACCTGTTCCTTCGCGGCATGGCGAGCACTGTCCGCAAGACTCGTGGTGGTAGAAACGGGCAAAATTCATGGTATTACGCACAATACATTGGTCTTCATCATAAACGATAAAGCCACCCGAACCGAGCATAGAACCGCTTACAAAACCACCATCTGCCAAACTTTCATAAGACATCAAGCGGCTTTCTCCAGCTGCGGTTTTAGTAATCAGGTAATGGGGCAAAATAGGCACAGAAGAACCACCCGGCACACAAGCCTTGATTCTTTTGCCGCGTTTAATACCGCCGCACCATTCATCCGAATAGATAAATTCTTCGACAGAAAGCCCTAAATCTATCTCATAAACGCCTGGTTTATTGATATTTCCGCTAGCAGAAATTAGTTTTGTACCGGTGCTTTTACCAATACCAATTTTCGCATATTCCTCGCCGCCATCATTCACAATTGGAACTACGGCGGTGATCGTTTCTACGTTATTTACCACAGATGGGCATTGCCAAAGTCCTTTTACGGCAGGGAATGGTGGTTTAATACGCGGATTACCACGTTTCCCTTCCAAACTTTCAATCAATGCTGTTTCTTCGCCACAGATATAAGCACCAGCACCTGGATTTACGTATAAATCAAGATTATACCCGGTGCCAAG
>JAAFHO010000832.1 GCA_013297575.1 Chitinophagales bacterium | reverse complement strand
CTATCTTCGGTGTCAACAGGGGTAAAACTATCGCCAGGGAATACAAGGGGTTGCGACTTTCGGAGTTTCATTAAGGCTTCATTGACCATGATTCTACGTATCCAGCCCTCAAAACTACCCATGCCCGAGTAAGACCCAATCTGTGAAAAAACTTTATAAAAACCACTCACCAATGCCTCCTCCGCGTCCTCGCGGGAACGCAAATAACGCCTGCAAACACTAAACATCAGTGGTGAATAGCGTTCGTACAGATGTTTCTGTGCACTACGGTCTTGTTGGACGAGTTGCTCTATTAATTTTTCTTCAGTAAGCACGAGTGGCAAATATAGTAGTGAAATTCATTTTGAAGGCAAAATTTCAGGTAAGATGCGAAAAATAATACTTTTGGCGTGTATTAAAGTCTTTATTTTAAATGAAAAGTTTGAAAAAAAGCATGAAATTTGTGCCTTAATAAATTATAGTTAAAACCGGCCACGGCATGAAAGAACTAAAAGCATATTTACAAGAAAATAAAACACGCTACCTAGATGAACTGATGGATCTACTACGCATCCCTTCCGTCAGTGCTGATCCCAAATATAAGGATGATGTACGGCGCATGGCAATGGCAACAGCCGACCATTTGCGTAATGCAGGAGCCGACTTGGTAGAGGTATTTGAAACAGAGGGTCATCCTATCGTATATGGCGAAAAAATGGTGGATGCGAAAGCGCCTACTGTGCTGGTTTATGGTCATTATGATGTACAACCTGCTGATCCACTCGAACTTTGGGATAGCCCAGCATTTGAACCAGTGGTAAAGAAAACCAAAAATCATCCAGATGGAGCCATTTTTGCGCGCGGCGCATGTGATGATAAAGGGCAGTTCTTTATGCATGTAAAAGCATTTGAGGCTATGTTGAAATTTGATAAACTGCCTTGTAATGTTAAATTCATGATTGAAGGCGAAGAGGAAGTTGGTTCAAAAAACTTAGAAAAATTTTGCAAAGCCAACAAGAAAAAACTCTCTTGTGATGTCGTTTTGATTTCCGATACCAGTATTATTGACAACCAAACACCCAGCCTTACTGTAGGTTTGCGTGGCCTCTGTTATATGGAAGTTGAAGTAACTGGCCCTAATCGCGATCTGCATTCAGGTGTTTACGGTGGGGCAGTAGCCAACCCGGTCAATATACTATGTACAATGATCGCTTCGTTACACGATAAAAAACGACGCATCACCGTTGCTGGTTTCTACGAGGATGTTCAAAAAGTGCCAGCCAAAGAACGGAAAATGATGAATCAAGCACCGTTTGATGAGAAAAACTATAAAAAAGACCTTAAAATTGGTGATGTGTTGGGCGAAGTAGGATATACCACCATCGAAAGGACGGGTATTCGGCCTACACTGGATGTGAATGGTATGTGGGGCGGCTATATTGGTGAAGGTGCAAAAACGGTGCTACCATCGAAGGCTTTTGCAAAAATATCAATGCGCTTAGTTCCGGATCAAGATCCTACGAAAATTGAAAAATTGTTTCAGAAGCACTTTGAAAAACTAGCACCTGCTTCGGTTCAAGTAAAAGTGACAGCCCACCACGGAGGCTATCCGGTGGTTGTGCCCACTAATTCTGTCGAGTATAAAGCGGCTGAAAAAGCGATGGAACAAGCGTTTGGGAAGAAACCATTGCCACAACGTGGCGGTGGAAGTATACCTATTGTTGCGATGTTTGACCAAGTATTTAATGCAAAATCGATTCTAATGGGCTTTGGATTGGATTCCGATGATATCCATTCTCCCAACGAGCATTATGGTCTTTTCAATTTTTATAAAGGTATTGAGACCATTCCTTATTTCTATCAGTATTATGCTGCTATGAAAAAATAGTAATAATAGACATTTAAACAAATATTAGTCATTAGTCCATTTTTCGAGTCCATCGGATCTCGGATTATCGAATCATTTTTTATGAAAAAAGTAATTTTAATTTTGATTTCTGCCGCACTTTCAGTCGGCCTTCAAGCACAGCAAAGTAATGCTAAAAAAAGTAAACCAGCCAAGGCTTCCGCTCCTGCGGGTACTGCTATTACATTAGGTGCGCCAGTAGTAAAGCCAATGCCTCCGGTTTTGAAAAATGCTAAGGATAGTGCTTCTTATGCACAGGGTATTGTACTTGGAACGAGTATGAAACGTCAGATTGGTACCACCGATTTAGACCGCAACTTGGTTATTGATGCTATTATGGCAACACTTAAAGAGGATTCTTTGTCGTTTACGCCAGAAAATGCTAGCAAAATTTTAAATACCTATCAGAAAGCGGCATCTATGAAAGCCAATGAAGCTAATGTGAAAATGAGCGAAGAGTATTTGGTGACCAATAAAAAACGCAAAGAAGTTACGACTACAACGAGCGGCCTTCAGTACGAAGTAATGAAAAAGGCGGATAATCCTGGCCCAAAACCAGTGGCTACCGATAAAGTAAAGGTACATTATGTAGGTACTACTGTAGATGGTCAAGAGTTTGATAGCAGCGTTCGTCGCGGCACACCTGCAGAGTTTCCATTGGGTGGTGTCATCAAAGGTTGGACCGAAGGTTTACAGTATATGAATGTAGGTGATAAATTTAAGTTCGTTATTCCTCAAAACTTG
>JAAFHO010000831.1 GCA_013297575.1 Chitinophagales bacterium | reverse complement strand
ATCGCCTGCAACGCCGAAGGCATTTGGAACGATGAAAAGGAGGCGCGGGTACTCTATATTGATATTGCGCCGCATTGGAGCGATACCTGGTGGTTTCGTACGCTATTGGGTGCATTAATCCTCGGTTTTGTAGCAGTAGCCACTGCATTGTACTACCGATATCAACTACGTGCGCAACAACTTCAGAACGAAAAAATACAGCGCGAAGCCGAGCGCCAGCGCATGGAATTGGAAAAAAATGTGGCATTAGCCGATGGCCAACGCAAAGTGGCTGAGTCCGAAATGAAACTGCTGCGATCCCAACTCAATCCGCATTTTTTGTTCAATGCCATGAATTCGATCAACCGATATATACTATCGAATGAAAAAGAAAAAGCCAGCGAGTACCTCGGTCAATTTGCTCAACTGACCCGTAGTATCTTAGACAATAGCCGAAACCGAACCATCGCATTGGCCGATGAATTAAAAATGTTGCACCATTACCTTTCGTTGGAAAACCATCGGTTTAGGCAACAAATTAACTGGACATTTACGATCAGTCCCGACTTGGATGAAGAGGAGGTGCAGGTACCTTCCATGTTGTTACAACCCTTTGCCGAAAATGCAATACTACATGGCTTAGCGCCAAAGGGCGGCGGCCATATCGCCGTGGAAATCAGTGAACACGATAACAGGCTGCAATGTATTATCCGCGACGACGGTGTGGGGCGGCAGATCCGCACACTACTTCCTACCGATGAAAAACCCAAACACGCTTCGGTTGGAATGCGCCTTATTGCTGAGCAATTAGATACGTTTGCGGGACTGGAAGGCCAAAGTGCTTCCATTGCAATCAACGACCTGAAAGATGCCGAAGGCAAACCTACCGGAACAGAAGTCATTATAATTTTACCGTTGATTTATAACGTATAGACAGGCAACAGTGACTTGTTCATGCAACGAAGGATTTCGTTCAGTCAAACCCTGTTTTTGCTCATTTGGACAGTTTAAACGCGTGTTTTCCAGCAATATTTGTGGTATAATAATTCACTTTTACAACAAACTATTATTTACCACTAATTTTAAAACATGAAAATCTTATTTAAACTAGCAGTTTTGTTTATTGCAATAGCATCTATGCAATCTTGCAAGAAAGAACCACCAATGTTTGAAATATCGGCTTCGTCCACACATATTGTGGTTGGAGAATCTATTACATTTACATACACTGGTGATAATGACGCTCAAATTGAGTGGTTAATACAAGGTAGCACTACGCCAACGGGAAACACAAGTACCATAACTACTACTTACAATACTTTTGGTACATACAATGTAAGTGCTATTGTAACCAAGAATGGATTGAGTGTCACTAAAACGCTTTCCATCCAAGTAGAATCTGGCACATGGTATTATCAATTCCCCGGAGGGCAAAACAACAATAATTCTACTATTGGTGACTTTTGTTGTACGGGACAAACGATTACAATATCAAACTATGCGGGAAAGCCACTTGGGTATGCCTATTTTTTTAATTGGACTGGTGATGCCTACAATCTCCCCGATGGCACAAGTATTGCTCCAAATTTTGAGATCGGAATTAGCGGCGCAGATAACCTGGAAGGTACGGGAACACGAACCATATCGAAAGTATTCTTCCCCTATTATGACAATATAATTGGTGCAACCAAAACGGTAAAAATTGGGAAATTAGAATATAAGGTAAAGATATTGGAAATTGCTTATCCAGCAGGCATGTATAATGGAACCCATTTCCTGATGGGATCGCTTAAAGTAGAAGTGAGCGTGCGATGGGTTCCCTAAGCACCTTGCGGATTTTCTTATACTAACTTCATATTAAAAACAAAAATCCACTGCTGCAATTGTGCGGTAAGGGCGCGGTATGTCGAAAAGCGATACGAGTAGGCGTTACTCTTTTAAACTTAATAATATGAAAAAATTGTTTTTTTTGTTATGCTGCTTGGTTTCTATGCAGGCACTTATGGCACAACAAGGCTTTGAAATCAGTGTTAGAATGACTACAGGCTCGGACGACCTGCGTGGCGGGAACAATGCTTACCTTCTTCTCAACTTCACGGACGGGACTCCGTCCGAAGAAGTATGTTTAGGCGGCGGTTTTGGTCAAAATTCGGAAGTGACTAAAATTGTAAAAATTAGCGGATCTGGTAACGTGAGTGATATTAAAAGCGTCACGTTGCGACATGATGGTAGTCCACGAGCAGGACAACCTTTTGATACTTACGATAACTGGGATTTGCAAGCCATTATGTTAATGACAGAAGGAGATTATTTGAATATTTACAATTCGCGTAATGATAGACGTCGAAATGAATTCGTTAGGCGTTTTACGGGTGATTTACGCAGTATTACATTGTATCGACAGCCTTAGGTCTTTAAGCCCCCACATCACCAAATCAACCAACTGTGAGGTAGCACGCTTTCGTCGCTACCTCACTTTTTCGTTTCAGCAACTCATGTGCTTTGAGGAATAGACTTTATACCAATACCTGTCATTTTGAATACTAAATCACCTTCCTCCAACCTATTTTTATTTTTTCCCAAAACAAGAAAACCTTTTTTCCGATCCGCTCGTATATGAAGAAGAACGACGCAAGCACACGTTCCTTCACACTAATA
>JAAFHO010000830.1 GCA_013297575.1 Chitinophagales bacterium | reverse complement strand
ACACTTTTTGGCTTCATCCGCCTCCACTTTCATGCTGAGCCTAGTCGAAGCACGAGCAAAAACGGCATACTTCGACAGGCTCAGCATAAATTTTTCTAAGGCCGGTCTTGCCACACTTGGGGATCTGTACTGTATGTCAAATCTCAAAGTAAATTACCCAAAATAAAAGTGTACGGTAGCAAAAGTATCGAAATAAAAACCTGCCCTCAGGGAACTAAAAAAACAACTCCATAGTTTATTGTCCTATAAATTATCACAACCATCACAATTCAGATTATCATGCGTGCAACAATTCCAATCGGTTTAAGCCACCGACTCCCGTCAAGGTTACGGTTATTAAAGGCATGCACATGCAGTAGTTAATCTATTCCGCTTTCATGCCATAGTAGTTTCATTCATTCTCTTTCACAGGCATGAAAGCTATCCGATTTGATCCGATACATAAGGATCCTCTATTTCTATTATTTAAACAATATCCAGGGTTTCGCCCCTGTGACACCGAAGGCAATCCAGTAAGCCCACTTTGCGCTTGGATGGTCGAAAAAACAGGTGTTTTCGCCTTGGGGATGCCCTTGGTACGCTCACTCGAAACATGGGTAATTCCCCCCAAAATGGACTACGCTACCCTTTTACGTAGTTTTATTAACCACGTATTGGTTAAGTACCCGATGCCCGAGTTTTTTTATCAGGTTTGGAATGGCGGCTCCCAACTGCACAAGCAATGGTTTGCGCATTTAGGTTCAGGGAAAAATTTCCGTACCGCTCCAAATATTCCACAAGGGCTATATGGTAAAATGACCCATCATTTTTTATTAGCACCTCGTTGGATGACGCTTGCACAAGCACTAACCTATGGCAGAGTAAAAGGTATGGGTGGCACTGAAAAATTAGCCAAAGCATTTGCCAGAAGTCCTCTTGGCGATCATTTGGATATGGATCTTCGATACGGCAATTTGATCCAACTTTATATTCAGGATTCAGAATTGACGATTCCAATGATAAAGCCAACGTTGGCATTTTTTACCCAAAAATACATCGTCGAACAAGCAGATGATTTTCCTTGGGACGCACGTGTTTTTTTAGGGCGTATGAAAGAGGCTAAACAACAGGAAGCCTTTGAAAAAGCCAATATAGAATTTGAAAAAATTGAATTTAAGGCACATATTACCCGCCGCCCTGTAACGGAAATTGTCATTGAAGGGCAATTCTTTCAGTTTTCCCAAATCAGAAATGCTTTGGGACTGCTTAAGGAGGGCAGGTCAATCCAGCATTGTGTAGGTAGTTATGTAAACACCTGCAAGCGTGGGGATTGTTCTATCTGGTCGGTGAATCTTCGACATGAAGGTCATAATTTAAACAAACGTTTGACCATAGAAGTACGTAATAGCAATGCCATTGCTCAAGTGCGTGGCTTACAAAATCGTGCAGCAACTGCACTGGAAACCAAGGCAGTTTACGCTTGGGCTACAATGTATAAACTTAAAAGACAGATATAATAGAGCGGTGGTGTGTGAACCAAAAATAAGAACACACGCCACCGCTTTTTTATTCAGCATGGTTCTAATCAAACTCAATCGTATCACCCGGCTTAAACGAATCCCCTTTTTTCTTCTCCGCAACTGGTTTTGCAGCAGGAGGCGCAGCATCTAAATCGCCAAATAAACTACCCTGTTGTATTTCCATCGGAACAGATGCTGCTGATGCTGTTGCCGCAACGGGTGCTGGTTTAGGTACTTCAATAGGCGCAATTTCTTTTACCGCCGACAATGCCTGATCGCTCAATTTGTTCCCCACGGCCTTCCAGCCTTTTACATCCATAAAATCGCCTAAGGAAAGTTCGCCCGTCATTGGTTTTCCTTTTATTTTTATGGTGTATTTGATACGAGGATTTTCTGCCACCGAGGCAAAGAGTATTTTTGATTTAGGGTGATCGGTCAAGAATGAATAGCGTTCTTTATTTTTGGTGGTTTCGATACGGAACCGTTTCACCATCGTCCAGCCCTTGTGTCCATCAAAATGCACGGCACTAATCGCCAATTCCGGGTGAAGTCGCCCTACAAATAAAATTTCCTTCATCTCAAAACGCTGGTTCACATCGGTATCGGTTACTTCATACGAGCCATCGTTGTACAGGATAATGATATTGTCGCCGGTATCAAATTCGCCGAGCAATCTGCCGCGTTCGTTGGTATTTAAACGGCCTGTTACATCATCAAACCACAGTTTTCGAGCACCAATGGTACTCTTTCCTGCTTCTTTTTGTTTGATATTACGGATGGGATACTTACTCAAGATATTGCCTTGGGCATCGCGGCCTTTGATAGACATTTCGCCAAAATCGTAGTCAAAAACCTTAATTTTAGCCGTAGAACCCGCGCTAAGCGTTACATTAATGATCTCGCTTTCGCCATTTGGATTGGCCGTAAGGTATAGTATTTTAGAGCCTTTGCCCACACCACCCACGGGGTATTCCTTATCGCGGGTAATGGCCGTTACGTTAAAGCGTTTTACCATGGAGCGCCCCGATTTACCATCTACATACGCCATATTATAGGTAGTGCGTTCGTCGTTCTTCTTCCACACATCCACGTGGATAATGTCTTTGCCAATAAACGCCTTGTCCTCTACGCGTACCACTTTC
>JAAFHO010000082.1 GCA_013297575.1 Chitinophagales bacterium | reverse complement strand
GGTTGCTTTTCGCTTTATGAGTGAAAAGGATTTTATGACCTCCCTGACACGTACCGTAGAAGGAAGTATCCGTGCTTTTGTGGCCATTAAGAAACAGGCAGAGATCCTTTCTTTACGCCATGAAATCACCGAGGCCGTAAAAGCCAACGTGGATCACATGTTAGAAGATTGGGGCTTTCATCTCCTCGATTTGCAAATTAACGATATTACTTTTGACGAAGAAGTACTCCGCTCCATGAGCAAGGTAGTGGCTTCCAATAATCTTCGGGCGGCTGCCGAAAACGAAGGGCAAGCACTCTTGATTACCAAAACAAAAGCCGCAGAAGCAGAAGGCAACGCCATCCGTATCTCTGCCGAAGCAGAACGCGAAGCCGCACGTATGCGCGGACAAGCCGTCGCGCTATTCCGGGAAGAAGTAGCCAAAGGTATGAGCCAAGCAGCACGTGAAATGCGCGATGCCAATATGGATACTTCGGTTATTTTGTTCTCGATGTGGACCGAAGCCATCAAAAATTTTACAGAAAACGGCAAAGGGAATGTTATTTTCTTGGACGGATCGGTTGATGGCATGCAAAAGACCTTGAACCAGATGATGGCCTTGAATCAGATGGAAGTGTTTGGAAAAAGGAGTGAAAAATAAATCATATTCGACGGCTTAGGGTTACGAACAGTGTGTGTAAAATAAGTTGAGGATATGATCGACCCATTTTTGGTCGATCATATCCTCAAATCCTAAAAAAATTATTTTACACTGTATTTAGGCCTAAGCAGGTATTATTTCAGGAAAATCCTCGTCGGGTTCTTCCTCTGTATCTCCTAATTTTATAGTAGCACTATTTCCACCCAAAATTCCTAAAGCAATCATAGCACGTTCGCTGGCCATTTGCTCCGCACTTTTCTTGTTAAAATCGTCGGCAGTACCTACTTTTTTATTATCTACATATACTGCCACCTTAAACTTGTCGCGTTTATCGCTTTTGTATTTTGTAAGTACTTTGTAGTCGATTTGGTGTCCACTTTTCTGGCACCATTCCAAAAGTTGGCTTTTGAAATTATCATCGTACATTTCCAATTCATGGATATTCAGGTACTTACGTAAAATCCGGTTGATAACATATTTACGGGTTTTTTCGTAGCCCAGTTCAATATAAATTGCTCCCACCAAAGCTTCCAATGAATTGCCCAACATAGATTTGGACAATTTGGTTTGGTTATAAGAAGACAAGTACATATCCAAACCCATTTTATCCCCAATTTCGTCCAACGAATTTCGTTTAACAATTTTAGAGCGCATTTTGGTCAAAAAACCCTCGTCGCTGTTAGGGTATTTCTTAAAAAGATACTCCCCTACAATTGTGCTCAGTACAGCATCGCCCAAAAATTCCAAGCGTTCGTTGTTGGAAATAGCATAATCGCCATTGCTAAACGTGCTTTTATGGTAAAAAGCCAGTTTAAACAATTGAAGATATACGGGAGTAAAGCCCAACAAGGATTTAAGGCGACGCGCAAGTTCGCGGTCCTTGTGAAGGTAGTAATTATATAATCTTCTAATAACTCTCAAAATCGTATATCTCGTACAACAAGTGTGATTAAATTTTCTTTAAAATAACGGATGCATTATGGCCACCAAATCCAAAGGTATTACTGATGACTGCACGTACTTTACGGTGTTGCGCCTCATTGAACGTTAGGTTAAGTCGTGGGTCAATATTGGGATCGTCTGTGAAATGGTTGATCGTGGGCGGAATAAAATCGTCTTGCATTGCCATAATACTGGCAATTGCTTCTACGGCACCAGCTGCACCCAACAAGTGTCCAGTCATACTTTTGGTGGACGAAATATTGAGGTTATAAGCATGATCTCCAAAAACATGGCGAATGGCTTTTAGTTCAGCCACATCTCCCAAAGGCGTAGAAGTACCATGCACGTTCACATAATCAATATCCTCTGGGTTCATTCCGGCATCGGAAAGCGCAATGTTCATCACATTAATCACCCCAATTCCTTCGGGGTGTGGTGCTGTAATATGGTGCGCATCGGCGGTAGCAGCGGCACCGACCACTTCTGCGTATATTGTAGCACCCCGCCTAACGGCATGTTCATATTCTTCAAGAATCAAAGCACCAGCACCTTCACCTAATACAAAACCATCGCGCTCGTAATCAAAAGGACGCGATGCTGTTTTTGGGTCATCGTTGCGTTCGCTCAGGGCTTTCATGGAATTAAAACCACCAACAGCCGTTTTTGTCACCGTTGCCTCTGAACCGCCAGTGACAATAATATCAGCACGACCAATACGAATATGGTCAAATGCGTTCATGATAGCGTGCGACGAAGAAGCGCAAGCCGAAACAGTAGCATAGTTGACGCCCATAAATCCATACTGCATAGAGATCATGCCTGCCGCAATATCAGATATCATTTTTGGGATGAGGAACGGATTGTGTTTTGGAATTCCATTACCCAAAGCAAAATCTTCCACTTCTTTTTCCAAAGTAGCAAGGCCGCCAATACCAGATGCCCAAACGACACCCACGCGGGTTTTATCAATTTGATCCAAATCGAGCCCCGAGTGGTTAATCGCTTCCGCAGTAGAGGCTAATGCGAATTGAGTAAAACGGTCAACACGACGTACTTCGCGCTTCTCCATAAAGTCCTCTGGCTGGAAACCTTTTACCTCGCAGGCAAACTGCGTTTTAAAAAGTGACGCATCAAATAGCGTGATTTTATCGGCACCACTTACGCCATTTTTCAATCCTTCTGTATAAGCGGCCAATGTATTGCCGATTGGGGTAAGGGCGCCAAGGCCTGTAACAACGACTCGTTTCATAAGCAATAGTTCAAGTCTCGTTTAAAAAGACGGCCAAAGGTAAAGCGTTAGATTGATTGGCGGTATATCTATTTTTCCTGAATAATGATCTTTTTAGGTATTTTGCTCTAAAAAGCAGTAGAAATGGGAAAATAATATTAATATTTTGTCAAAAAAATAGATTAATCACTTTTTTAACAAAAAAAATAAAGAACTCTCTCTACTTTTGAGGCTTACTTTTTGTAATTGATCTGCAACAATGAAATCAATATTGTTTATCACAAGTTTTGTTTTATCCCTTTGCGTTAATATTTTTGCGCAAACAACTACCACTGCACAGAACGGCGTAGTGGAAACGGCGGCACGCACCAGCACCGATCTTTTGTCAAAAAAATACAACCTCAACGAAGATCAATCTAAGCGCATGATGACCATTCAAGTGCGTAAATTGACCAATCTAGCACAAATCGAATCGTTGAAAACAACCGACAATGCTAAGTATTTTCAAAAGTTGAAAAATATTCAATCTGGTACTTTGGGTAGTATTCGTCGTTTATTGGTTGGGAAAGAACAATTGGCTATTTACCAAAAAACACAAGCCGAATTGCGTACAGAAAAAGCAAAAAAGCGGAAACAAATGGCGGGTAAAGGTTTGTCAAAAGCCGAAATAGAACAGGCTTTGCTAGATATTTATGTCGAATAACCTTTGCATTACATCTCTTTAATCTTTATACAGCACAACCGCTATGCTTATTTTTGCAGTTCGTTTAATCATCGAAAAAGATGGTAAATTGCTTTTTTTGCACCAAACTAAGCAAAATGGTGGCGGGTTTTCCCTGGTAGGGGGTAATGTGGAAGACCGCGAATTTGCGCGTGAAGCCTTGGCTCGGGAAGCAAAGGAAGAGGCGGGTATTAGTATCCTTCCACATGATTTGGACTTAATACATGTGCTGCATCGGCATAAATTGAAGAAAAATGAGCAGTCGCTTGTGCTATACTTCAAAGCGAAGCAGTTTGAAGGCGTACCCGAACCCTTAGAACGCAAAAAATTCCGTGATGTCGTTTGGTTGCCCATAGATGACCTCCCTGAAAACATCTCCAAGGCAACAAAGCACGTACTCACCAATATCAAGCAAGGAGATATTTACTCGGAGTTCCCAAATCGGTCTAAAGTACTCACTTATTGGAGTCAATTTAGCGAATCTTGGTCTGCGAGACTGCCCGACTATTGATAAAAACACCCTGTTCTTAAATTTTTTCGACAAATCCTTGACAAATCTAATTGAACGACGTATCTTTGTGTCGTTTTTGTGTAGCGTTTTTCTATTCTGAAGATTTTACGTGTTACTTTGATCTTCATAGGCTGTTTAAGTTTATACTTTTGTTGCAAAAGTTAATCCCCCCCATTCAATACTTTTATTGAGTGTTCTCCGTTTTAAAATTAATAAATAAAATGCGTTAATATTTAGCGTTATTTTAAACGATATATCAGGTTAGTGTTTTTTGACCCAATAAAGGTTATTAACTCTTCCCTTTTTCTTTTGGTTCAGATGTCTTATGCTTTTATAGGCGAGATTCGCCCGGTTTCTAAACGTAGAAGCCGGGCTTTTTTATTCCCCCTTTTTTTCGTTCCTTTGCACCCACATGAATTTTTTAACACTCGAAAATGTCACCCGCTCGTACGGCGAAAAAGTACTCTTCAAGGGCATTAACCTCCATATTGATAAGGGGCACAAAATAGGTTTGATTGCCAAAAATGGCACAGGAAAATCAACCCTCATGCGCGTCATTGCAGGAAAGGAAGGCTCCGAAGGCGAAAACTCTAAAATTATTATCCGCAAGGATATTCGGATCGGATGGCTCGATCAAGAACCCGATTTTCACCCAGAAATGGACGTATTGAGTGCTGTATTAGACGATAAAAACCCAAAAGTGCGTGCCGTAAAAATGTACGAAAAAGCACTACTCCACCCCGAAAACGAAACTGACCTCCAAGATGCTATGGAACTCATGGACGAATTGGATGCGTGGTCTTTTGAATCCAAAGTAAAAGAATTGCTCTATCAATTTAAGATGGATCAACTCGATCATAAAGTAAAATCGCTTTCAGGTGGACAAAAAAAGCGACTCGCTTTGGTCAAAATCCTGATCGAAGAACCCGATTTCCTGATCCTCGATGAGCCAACGAACCATTTGGATATCGAAATGATCGAATGGCTCGAAGAATATTTGAGTGCGCCCAATATTACATTGTTTATGGTAACGCACGATCGCTATTTCCTCGAAAACGTTTGCGATAGTATCATTGAATTGGAAGATGGACAATTGTGGCGCTATTCGGGTTCTTATTCCGATTATTTGGAGAAAAAATCCATGAAAGAAGAAGTGGATTCGGTTACTTATGATCGCCGCAAAAAAATGCTCAAACGCGAATTGGATTGGGTACGTAAAAGCCCAGCGGCGCGTACCTCAAAATCAAAAGCACGCGTGGACTCTTACTACGAACGCAAAGAGGCGAATGAAGGACTGAAGCAGCAAAAGGAAGAGATGAGCATCCAGATCAAAGAAAACAGGATGGGGAGCAAGATAGTGGAATGCCATAACGTGTCTAAGGCTTATGGCTCTAAAACGGTGGTCAATGCGTTTACGTACAAATTCAAGCGCAAGGAACGCGTAGGTATCGTAGGCCCCAATGGCGCAGGAAAATCTACCTTTTTACAACTTATTACCCAAGTCCTCGCACCCGACACCGGCAAAGTGGTAGTAGGCGATACCATTGTTTTTGGCCATTACCGCCAAGAAGGTATCCAATTGCTGGAAGACAAACGTGTTATTGATGTCGTGCGCGATATTGCCGAAGTCATTCCGTTGGAAAAAGGAAAGGAACTTACGGCGGCACAATTGCTGGAGCGTTTTTTGTTCAATCGCTCTCAACAGCAGGTCTATGTATCGCAATTATCGGGTGGTGAGCGGCGCAGACTTTACCTGATTACGGTTTTGATGAAAAACCCTAATTTCCTAATCCTCGATGAGCCGACCAATGATCTGGATGTAATGACGCTTCAGGTCTTGGAAGACTTTTTAGAGGATTTCCCCGGCTGTCTTTTGGTGGTAACGCACGACCGCTATTTTATGGATAAACTGGTCGAACACCTTTTTGTATTTGAAGGAAACGGGCATATCCGTGATTTCTTGGGTACACACGTGGAATATCGGATGGTGAAAAAGCACGAGGAAGAACAACGCAAGAAAGCCGGCTCAGAACAAAAACAAGTGGCTGCTGCAACGATAAAAGAACCAGAAGCGCCTAAACCTGGACTTACTAGTACCGAACGCAACGAACTCAAAAAACTGGAAAGGGAAATTGCGCAGGGAGAAGCACGTAAAAAAGAAATTATGGAGCGTTTTAACGCCGAGAACATTAGTCCTGATGAAATAGCAAAACTATCTACGGAATTAGGTACACTGCAAGCCGCACTAGAGTTGAAGGAAATGCGTTGGTTGGAATTGTCGGTTTAAATTGCTGGATTACTAAAATTACAGAACGAGGCTACTCATAAAGGATATGGGTGGCCTCGTTGCGTAAAACTATACCTTGCTATATATATTATAAGGTATTGTTTTTAACAACTGCCAATAATAGATGCTGGCTATTTTTGCTTTTTTCGCCAAAAAAATGAATTTAAGATAATTTTTCGCCGACTTTAAAAGTTAACCATCTTTAAAAACCTGTGAATGCTATTTATTTGCGCTACAATGGAAACTTATTCTTTTTTGTGAAATAAAATAATATTCTTAATTTTCCTTAAAAACAATTCGCACAATTGATGTTTTGCAAAAACACAGAATAATCAATTGAAGACTGTTTGGATTTAAAATAACCTACCAAATATTTGTCGGTTCGTTCCAATGACCTGTAAATTTGTACTCGGAAATACCATATTATTGTTCGCTTATTTTTTTATTATACAGCCCTTTCCTGTTCCATTTTTTACCGTCACCACCGGCATTGCGTAGTAATTAATTTTTTATTTTTCTGGATACATGTGTAAAGTCATGTATTGATTAAACAAACAAAATAAGATTGGCTTATGATGAATTTATCACTCAAACGAACAATACCGTTTGCCACGTTGGCATTGGTATCTTTGGCAGCGGCATTTCTGCCTACTTTACCTAATTTTGTAGATAGTACAAGTGCTTATAGTGCAGCCGACATTACTTGGATATTGGTTGCTACGGCATTTGTCTTCTTAATGACCCCCGGTTTGGCGTTTTTTTATGGTGGCATGGTACACCGGAAGAATGTCATTTCTACCATGATCAAAAGCGTAGTGGCTACTGGAGTAGTCAGTGTGCTATGGGTTGTAGTAGGGTTTAGTCTCGCATTTGGCGAAAGTATGGGCGGGTTTATTGGCAACCCGATGACCTTCTTTTTCTTTAATAATGTAGGTTCTGGTGCGCCTTGGAGTTTAGCACCAACCATTCCGTTAGCACTTTTTGCACTTTTCCAATTGATGTTTGCGATTATTACGCCAGGATTGGTAGTCGGTGCGGTAGCCGAGCGGATCAGGTTTACTTCCTACACCCTCTTTATCGCGCTCTTTAGTCTTTTGGTGTATGCGCCTTTAGCGCACTGGACATGGCATCCTGATGGATTTTTGTTCAAAATGGGTGTACTCGACTTTGCAGGTGGTACTGTTGTACATATTTCTGCTGGCTGCGCTGCGCTCATGGGCGCATTGGTACTCAAGCGTCGTATTGCACACATGGAGCACAAAGAAATTCCACCTGCTAATATTCCTTATGTATTGATCGGTACAGGTCTTTTGTGGTTTGGCTGGTTTGGTTTTAATGCAGGTTCTGCGTTAGGTGCCAATGCGCTTGCGGTTTCTGCTTTTGCCACTACAAATACTGCTGCAGCGGCTGCTGGTTTGTCTTGGATGTTTTTTGATGTATTAAAAGGGAAAAAGCCATCGGTACTTGGTTTTTGTATTGGTGCCGTTGTTGGTTTAGTGGCGATTACACCAGGTGCAGGTTTTGTAGGCATTCCGCAAAGTATTTTTATCGGAACCATTTCGGCTGTCATCTCCAATGTTGCCGTTTACTACAAGTCCAAATCTTCCTTAGATGATACCCTTGATGTATTCCCTTGTCATGGTATTGGTGGTATGGTGGGTATGTTGCTCACTGGTATTTTTGCCACTAAAGCCGTAAATGGTGCAGGCGCAGACGGTTTGTGGTTGGGCAATTTTGCGTTTTTCTTCACGCAAGTAAAAGGCTTAGTAGTTGCTGTGACTTATAGCTCTGTTATGTCTTATGGTATTTTCAAATTGATCAATTTTATTGAGCCAATGCGTGTAAGTTCTGAAGACGAAGAACTTGGTTTGGATGCTTCTCAACACGATGAAAAATATGTACAAGGTACACTATTGGTATCACAAAAAGATGGCCGCTTAAAGGAGGTCAATAACGATTAATCGTCAATATAAAAGTAAATACTTAGCCCGCTCCAGTTTCGGTTGAAACTGCTGGGCTAAGTGTTTACAAATAAAAAAAGGTACAACCATAACAAGCACTTCGGCAAAAGTGCTTTGGTCGTACCAGTTCATTTCACTATCAATAAAACGAACTGCAATGTTACAAAGAATTCTTGTGACGGGCATAACTTTTTTTTGCCTGCAACTGGGCATGGCCCAACAAACAGCGACCACCGTCGCCATTGATTCTACTTCAAAACCCGTGGCAGAACCTAAGCCCACGACAGTTATTTCGGGTTTTGCAGATGCTTATTACCGCTATGATGCGGCCAAAACACCCTTTAACAATAGGACGAGTTTTACCAATTCGCATAATTCATTTGAATTGGGCATGATTTCTGCAAAAGTTGACCAAAGTTTTGGTCGCGCTGCTATGACCGCCGATTTGGGCTTTGGTCGCCGTGCGGAAGAGTTCTCTTATACGGATGCTAATACTCGATTTATTATCAAACAGTTGTTCTTGAGTTATAATTTTAAGCATGACATAAAAGTAACTGCTGGCTCTTGGGCTACACACGTGGGTTACGAGGTTGTTGATGCTTATGTCAACCGCAATTACAGTATGTCGTATATGTTTTCTTATGGGCCATTTTTCCATACTGGCGTTAAGGTTGAAAAAACATTTGGGCGTATCGGTACTATGTTGGGTTTGAGTAACCCAACCGATTTGAAATCTGCTAATTTTAGTAATAAATACTTGATTGGACAAGTAAGTGCGTCAGATGAAGACGGCAAACTTAAAGCATATTTGAATTTCCAAGCAGGCAAACCTTCCGATTCTACGCAATATTCGCAAGTAGATTTGGTGGCGACTTATGCTATTTCGGATAAATTTTCGCTAGGACTAAACAGTACAATCGCCAATGTTCAGCAAAAAACTGCCGAATCTGATGGTTTTGGTGCTGCTGACCACTGGTGGGGCTCTGCGTTATACATCAATGTAAACCCATCTTCTTGGTTGGGTCTTACCTTGCGCAGCGAGTATTTTAGCGATAAAAAGCAATTGAATGTATTTACAGTTGCACCAAGCGGTGGCGGCGTTTTGGCCAATACGCTTTCGTTAAATTTAACAAAAGATCATATAACGCTTATTCCTGAAATTCGCTACGAAAAAGCGAATCAAGAATTATTTTTTAATAAAGAAGGCTTAGGAACAAAAAGCGCATTCAGTTTCTTGTGCGCTGTGGTGTATAAGTTTTAAAATACGACCAATTTGACCTATTCAACAATGGAGCGTGTATCGAATACATGCTCCATTGTTATTTTAGTAGTTGTGTTCGACTCATTTTTCCAGCATTTCCATCACTTCCATCTTTTTTCGTACCGATACAGGTATCATATCTCCATTTTTTAACAATAAATACCCGCCATCCTTTTTTTCAAAACCTTTGACGTGGCGAAAATTGACCAAGTGCGTTTGGTGTACCCGCACAAATTGGTGGCGTTCCAGTAATTGGTCAAATTGCTTGAGCGTTTTGGTGACAAATATTTTTTCGCCAGAAGCCAATACAAAACGGGTATTATTGCCATCGGCCTCACACCGTACAATTTGATCTATTTCGGTCACAATAATCCGCTCTTGTGTATGGAGCGACAAGCGGGTGGGTAGTATTTCTGGCTGACTGATGGCTTCGCGCAATACGTTTAGGCTCTCGCGGTTGCTTCCGATCTGTACTTTTGCACGTTGAACCGCTACATGAAGTTGTTCTGGCTCAATGGGTTTTAGCAAATAATCCACGGCAGCATACCGGAACGCCCGCAAGGCAAATTCTTCAGAAGCGGTGCAGAAAATAATACGTGCCTCTAGTCCCGGAAATATTTCTAACAGATCGAAACCCGTTCCGTCACCCAGCAAAATATCGAGAAAAATAATATCGGGCTTTACCTGTCGGAGTAGTTTTGCGGCACTTACCACCGAAAATGCTGTACCTATAACCGATACATCGGGGCAATAGGTGGCCAAATCTGCTTGTAATGCAGCAATGGCCTGTGGCATATCTTCTATAATAATGGCTTTCATATTAAAACCGCAAACCAATGCTACCATATAAGCGGACAGCCGGATCATTATCGGCTTTGGCTATATTGAGCCAAATAGGCCCTAGGATGGTTTGCAAACCCAAAGTTACGCCAATGCTTTGTTCTAATTCATTATTTATTTCTAAAAGCGGCGTTGTTTGGCCACTATTCAATCCTGTACCCGACATAATGGCGTATTGAGGTATTACAAAATATTTTTTCTTTATGTTAAATGGTACGGCCATTTGCACACTTGCAAAAGCGGCATGTAACGAAAACCCTTCCCGATTGCCTGCAAATGGCACAAAAGACCAATCGTTGCGCCAATCTGCACCACCGATATTAAACCGATCCAGCACATCTAATTGTCCTTCTTGTTGTATATTAGTCAGCCTAAAACCCGTAAAAACATGAGGATACAAAGCCACGCGGGGCGAAATCGGATAAATGCGTTCCCACCGAACCAAGATTTTAGTATAAGGTTTTACAATATGGCGTGTATCATCGAGGTTGATGATATTTCCATCATTTACAGTTTCATTGACGTATCGAACGCGCGTGGCAGCACTAAACCGCGCTTGAATAGAAAATCGACCACCAGATGTGGGTAACATAGGTTGGTCTAGCGTTTGGTGTAGTAAGATAAAATCGATACCAGGTATTTGTGCAACCGATTTAACTACCCCAGTAATAGTATCCCTGTCTGGAAATGGCTGTGCGCGGCGACTTACTCGGATATCTGGTTTATACCCAATTTGCTCGTAGGACAAGTACGTTCCAGTCAAGGTATTTTTGTTCAAATTGCGCTGAATACCCGTTTGAAACTTGAAATACCTCCGTTTGAAAGTCTCGTATTTGAGGTCGTAAAAATAGACTGGAGCTGTTACGCGTTCAAAATAGGCCCTCGTTACAAAGTCAAATTTACTTTTACTTATGGCAGCGCGGTGTTCGGCACGTACTTTATAGTTTTTGGCTATTTCTGTAGATAGTATGGTGCGCGATTTTGCTCCAAAGATATTGCGCAAAGTAAGATTTCCGATCAATCCTGCATCCATTTCATTGTCGTAGTGCAATCCGGCTTTAAAAGCAATGGGCGCGTTGTTGCTACTATAAATATCCATGGAGGGCAATGGTATCATATCGGTATCCGCCGGTTTTATCAACGAAGACACTGCTTTAATAGGTTTTTCTTTCGCTAATTCTTTTTGCTGACGTGCTAATTCGACTAGTTGAGGCATAATCTTTTGCACCGCCAAATCGCCGGCAGCAAGTATTTCTTTCACAAATTTAAAATCACTTGCCGATAATTTTAAAACATTGAGTTCTTGGGCAAAATCAGCATAAATACTACAACTCAATTTCTGCATGTCACTTTCAGCGATACGGCTAAAACTGGTACTTTGCACCATAATTTTAGCCATTGAATGCAATTCATTTCCTGGTATAAGTGAGGTACTGGTATATCCGCCAATAGCAATATCGGCTCCCATATCGCACAGGACATCCACAGGGAATGTTTTGAATACACCACCATCTACGAGTATCTTAGAATCACCCATCAAAATAGGAGCAAAAAAACCAGGAATAGACATAGTCGTGCGCAAGGCCATCGCCAAACTTCCGCGATCAAGTACCAGTAATTGTCCATCGGAAATATTCGCTGCAGTACACTTGAATGGTATAGGAAATTGGCTAAAATCCTTGATATGCGCCACATGCGCCGTTAATGCTTCCAGTTTATTGAGCAGCGCCTCGCCTTCAATTAACCCCGAGGGTAATTCTAGCTTGTCTTCGCGCCAAGGCATTTCCAATATATAATGTCCATATTCATCTTGTTCATCGGGGTGCACTTCATCGTAAGGCGTTTTTACCTCAAACAACCTTGTCCAGTCGGTATTGCGCGCCATGCTATCCAGTTGTTTCCCGGAGTATCCAATAGCGTACAAGCCCCCCATGATACCGCCCATGCTAGTACCTGCAATATAATCAATTTTAATCCCTAATGAATCAATGGCCTTGAGCAAGGCGATATGTGCTAGTCCGCGAGCGCCACCACCGCTCAAACAAAGACCAACAGCCGAATTTTGTGGCTGTATGGTTTGTGCATGCGCCAATTGAGCATGCAGCAAAATAAGAAATAAGCCTAGAATAAAATGGTTTTTTATGTTGAACATTGCTGAGAATATAAAACTGATGTCAATCGTTAGTTAGTGCTAAGTGCTGCGAGGAATTGGGATGAATAACCGTCAAATCAAATCCTTATTGCTTATAAGACGTATTTTAAAGGTAGAAAAGTTGCTGGTTAGCACTTTTTTTATTGGAAGCCCGTAATATTTAAATGATATGCAGTAATGGGATTGTTTTCTCGTACCTAAAATTCTGATACCAACGGTATTGCCCTTAGCGCGAACACAATTTAAAAAATCGGTTCGCGCTAAATTAAAGCAATGAAAAACATCAGTTTATCTTCTTACCGAATCCACTGCAGCTTTCAAAAAATACAATAATGCGGCTACTACAACTACGTGCATGATATCAAGCACCACACCAAAGCCCACAGTAACGTCTTTGATCTGCATAAAAGGACTTGTCAGGGATAATAAGCCGAGTACGATAGCCACAATACTAAATATGCGGAATCCATTATTGGTATATTTTTCAAATAAGAAAAACACGATACCTGCAATCAGTGTTGGGACAATACTAGATATGATTACAGGGAGCAATGTTAATGTTTGACCTGGTTGAATGAAAATATCGTCGGTCAAAACACCTGCGGCGCGAAAAACAAAAAACAAAATGGCATTGACGACAGTGGCAACACCTGCTGCTTTAAGTGCTGCTACTAAGGACTGTTGGAAATTTAACTTCGTTTGCATAATTATTGATTTAAAATTGTGAATAAATATTACTTGTTGTGTTTTTGTTGCAACATTAAGTGTATATAC
>JAAFHO010000828.1 GCA_013297575.1 Chitinophagales bacterium | reverse complement strand
CGTTAAACAAGCACCTTTCTCCACTCCTCCGCGATGGAAAAATCACCACTTGGGACGATAGTGAGCTACTCCCAGGCGACGAGTGGGACAAGCGCATCCGGCACGAATTGGCTACCGCTGATGTGGTGCTGTTGCTCGTCAGTTCGGATTATTTGGCCACAGAATACGTATGGAAGGAGATCGCCATTGCGCTGGAGCGACACGAACAGGGCAAAGCGGTGGTGGTACCGATCATCGTACGCCCCTGCGCTTGGACGGATGCGCCATTTGCGCGATTCAACGCCTTACCGGAAAAAGGAAAACCGATCACCAAATGGGACAGCCCCGACGAGGCTTGGACGACAGTGGTGGAACAGATACAGTTATTTGCTAAAAAACTAACTTATTAAATCTTTATGACCTCATTTGAATACGCTTGTTTTATTAGTTATCGCAATAGCCGACAGAAAGAAAATGGGCTATTGAGTGTTTTTGCAAAACAATTGAGCGATGCTTTGGAACGCACTTTAGATACGCGTTTGTACGAGGATATTGCTCGACAAGACAATGATTACATGGTTTTTTTGGATGATAATGTCATCCAGACAGGCGATTTTGTGGCTAAAACCATGGGCGATGCGCTGTGCAAAAGCATTTGTAGCATTGTGTTGTTTACTCGAAGTTATTTAGGCGGCTCCTTTTGGTGCGCGAGTGAATTGCACGGTATGATGAAAGTGGAACGGCATCGGTTAGATACGTTGCAGGTCAAACCAACGGAAATGGGATTTATCTTGCCAGTATTATTTAAGGGAGATATTAAGGATATGCCCAAAGCATTGCGCCAAAGAGCATTTGAAAAAGACTTTACCAAATTCACGCTTGCAGTAAAGGATATCACCGAGCACGAAGAATTTGTGGAGATCATTGAAGCATTAGCAGAAAAAATTGCAGCCATTCAGGCTGCAATTCTCGAAAAAAATACCGATATTTGCGGCCATTGTACGGATTTTTCCCTTCACGATATAGAGACCGACGAGGGAAGGTCCGAAATAATCCAATTTGTTGAAAAACTAAAAAGTGGGCAATACACTCCCGAACAACCATTTTCATAATCTTCAATGGGCGAAATAATCACATTTTACTCGTACAAGGGCGGTACCGGGCGTACCATGGCCTTGGCAAACACAGCGGTTTTGGCGGCGCGTGAAACTAGAGGGCGTGTGTTGATGATTGATTGGGACTTGGAAGCACCCGGATTGCACCGATATTTTCAACCTTATACTGGAGAAACAAAAGAGGCCAAAGGACTTTTTGATTTTGTGTACAAAGCACAAAAAAAATTACCCAAAATGCCCTATGGCACAGAAGATCATGCCTTACTTGCGGAATATTTTGCAACGATCGAATCTTATCTCATTCCCGTTCCGCTTCCCCAAAACAATACGCAACTATTTTTGATTAAAGCAGGGCTTTTTGGCGATGATTATCCCAAAAACATCAATAATTTTGATTGGGCAGCATTTTTTAAACGAATTCCTAGTTTTTTTCCGCTGTTTGCGGAATACTTATCCAACCATTTTGAGTACGTCTTCATTGATTCCCGCACGGGTCATACCGATGTGGGCGGCATTTGTACCATGTCGATGCCCGAAAAACTGGTGATGGTATTTACACCCAACGATCAAAGTATAGATGGTGCGCTGGAATTGGCCAAAAAATCTACTGATTATAGGATTAAATCGGATGATTATCGCCCTTTGATGATCTATCCATTACCGTCAAGGGTGGATTTGGATGCCAGTCAACTCGCTACGGAATGGCGCAATAATTACGAAAAACAATGGGAGGATACGTTTAAAACGGTTTATGGATTACCTTCTACGATCAGTTTAAAAAAATATTTTGACAGTACAAGAATCCGCCACGATGCCATTTACGCTTATGGAGAACGATTGGCGGTAGTTGAAAATAATACGATTGAAATTGCCCAAAATTTTCGCTCTTTTTCTACGCAATTGCTCAATGTACGAAAAATATGGGAGAACCAGCCCTTTGCTAATATTGTAAAACCGTATGAATTGTCCTACGTGTTTACCAACGATGATAGACCACACGTAGAACTATTTACAAAGAGCCTCCATACGCTCCGCAACCAAAATGTATTAAATTGGAGTGAAAGTCAACTCAAACCAGTAGAAGATTGGGATGATACTTTAAAACGGAAATTGGCTTCTGGGAGTAGTGATTTGACCGTTGTTTTTTTATCCAAAGCACTCTACCAAAATGATAAATGGCCTTCCATTATCAAAGAACTGACACACCAATATAACAAATCAGGGAAAGGTAGAATTGTCCCTATTTTATTAGAAAACCTGAATTACAACGGATTGTTTGGCGGCACGACCATGCTCCCAGGACGCAATAAATCGCTCGATAGTTGGTCGGATCCAGATGACGCGTGGTTGCAAGTGACGGAACAATTTAAGCGGGAAGTAGTTAAGTTAAACGAAAAAATACAACAAAATGGCAAATAAGGTCACTGCTCCACAGCAAAGCAGTACGCCGGAAGCAGCGCTCTTTCGTATAGAAGAGAACAAAGCCATGCACGCACGTGGCGAAGATGCTCGATTTTTGAACTTGAGTGGTTTGGGCTTGACACAAGTACC
>JAAFHO010000829.1 GCA_013297575.1 Chitinophagales bacterium | reverse complement strand
CATTTGCTGTAATAGTAAAGGCAGCGCCTGCACCACCGGCAACGGTACTTTCTGCAACGCGAGCAGCACAACCAGCAGTACCAAAATTAGCACCTTTGATCGTGAGGGCTTTGTTGATGGTTACGTTTTCGGTGTAAGTACCAGCAGGTACTGCAATCACATCACCATTTACTGTAGTAGTAGCAGCAATTGCTTCCTGAATACTATAGTGGTAAGTGTTTTGCGTTACATTGTGAACAGGGAAGTAAAAGCGTAAAAGCCCTAAACAAGCTACATCTGGCTTATGAGTTAACTTGCCTTCTAATGCCGTTCTTTGCGCTTCACTCATCGCTATTGGTGCCTGCAAACCTGCTCCAACATCATACTTATTGTTTTGGATATCGAGGTTCGTAGCCCAGCAAGCAGATTGTGTTGGGCCGGGGGTTACTGTACCTGTATTATTATCTAAGTAGATGAACGTACCAATACCCGAAGCGAACTCATTTTCGTTACCAACTGATCCCAATGTGAACGTTCCAAAAACTGGAGCAGCACCTGGTGTGATAGCCGTATTATTATCGTTGTTATAGAAACCTAAAGCAGTGCCACCAAGGGTGCCTGATCCATAAAATTTATTTTTTGTAAGGGTCAAATCAACATTAGGATCATAGAACCCAGAAGAAGAACTAAATTCTTTGGTATTCAATGTAAGGTGTCTATAAGTGGTTGAACCAGTTGAAGGTGTAAAACTATTGTCGTGAACGGTTACTGACCTGTAATTTTCTAGGCTGATACTTTTATCAACACCAGAGAAGGTATTACCAGTTACCGTAGTTGTTTTATTACTGAAATTATTAAACAAAGTCAAACCATACTTCCCGAATGCATTGGTGAATGCACCTGTGAATGTGTTGTTCGACACGTTAATAGAACCCGCTCCCGCATTATATTCTCCAATTCTCGCGCCACTTCCATTGAAATTATTGTTGGTTACAACGATATTACCACCGCCACCAAAACGAACCTCAATATCATTTTCAGGTGTCTGGAAGGTATTGCCGTCAATAGTTAGACCTGCCTCATCAGTAGCCAAAGCACTTCGGAAACTTGCATCGTCAGCAGGAACACCAGGTGTGCCTCCATCATTATAAGTAACTACGTTGCCTTGTACTAATATTCCATTCGGATTTGAACCAGACACTCGACTATCACGGTAATTGATATTGATTGCATTTCTTCTACCGTACGAACCTATATAAGCACCACTTAATATTGGGTTTATAGTATTAGATTTGACCGTTAAATTATTTGCATTCGTTCCGTTTGCAGCAATCGCACTATTGAGTTTTGCTAAGTCAACAGTCATGGTGAAATTTTCTATTGTTGCACTAGACGCATTCACAGTAACCAAGCCTTTAACAAGATCACCAGGTGTTGCACCTGTCCACGTGATCGTAGGCTTTGGTGTGCCAACTCCTTTAATCGTTAAATTTGCTTTATTGATATTCACCATTTCATTGTAAGTCCCGGGTGATACCTCAATCACATCACCTGCTGTAGCCGCATCAATCGCCGATTGAATCGTGCAGTAATACAATCCTGTTGTTGTATTTTGAACAGGACCTGTCAAATTATTGGTCACATCAACAGTTGCACTATTCGTACAACCATTAACGTCGGTTACTGTCACAGTATAAGTACCTGCGATCAAACCATTTATGGTTGAAGTAATCGCGGCATTTGACCACAAATAAGTGTAAGGTGAAATACCTCCGCCAGTTACAGATACGGTAGCCGTACCGTCGTTGTTGAGCGGGCAATTCGCCGTGGTAGGGGTCGCAGACAGTACCAAGGCGCACGGTGGAGTACAAGCCACAGAAGGCTGGAATCCTGCACTGCCGGATCCGTCCACTCCACTCGATAAATAGGGTATATAAGTAAATGTACCCGTCATCAAAGCAGCAACGGTAGCAGGAACAGTTGTTCCCCACCAGTTACAAGTGGCCGTCAAGGTGTTTCCACCTGTATTATTGGCACCTCTGCCTTGTGCATTGCCATTCATCAAGACGCTGTTATCAGACGCATTGATCGTATTCGCAGGTGTATTTCCTGTCAAGAAAGCAGTAACAGCAGCCGTACTCGAAGCAGGATGCACAATGAAGTTGCTCGTTGCTGTTACGGTTGCGCCACGCTGTGCAATGATTGTATATCCATTATTGCCACCTGTACCCGGGGGCGCAAAACCATTGCCTGTGAACGTATTGGCTGTAACCGTTGCATTCACATATCCTCTTGCATCCAAACCACGATTGGCGTTGTTGGAGATGGTACTTCCATTGACGGTAACTGTTTGTACCGCTACACCACCTGTGCTAAAATCGCCTAAATAAACACCACCACCTGAAGCGCCTATGGTAAGTGTTCCGTCGATGGTCGTATTTTGAATATTTAAGGTGATACCGGTTGCGGGTACAGTTGTGCCTGCCGTAAAGGTATAAACACCTGCATGGAAATTTTGTCCCGACAAACTTGGGTAGTTACCCGTAAATGCACTCATATTCATACCCGATATAGATACATTTGATTTGGCTAAAGGTCCACCAATTGTATTCACAATCGCTACACCTTGCAACACACCTGTAATGAAGCCGTCGCTCACCACAGAG
>JAAFHO010000827.1 GCA_013297575.1 Chitinophagales bacterium | reverse complement strand
CTATGGATGTAGTATCTGTTCGCAATGTATCTACAAATACAATACTTCCTTTGCTCTCGTATTCTAATGGGAAATGGATCAAATTAGCAACTAATTTCCCCGGTGGGGCAAGTATTTTGCTTGAAGTATGTGTCAGTTACAGTAATTGCGAAGATAATTTAATGACCCTTAAACAAGGCTGGGATTGCAATGCTTACCCGACTAATCCTACGACTTACACCTGTCCTGTAACCCAAACAACGTTGAGGGTCATTCCTTTTATGGCGCGGGTGCAGGGCGATTTTCTCACAACGGCACTGCCTGCGGAGATGTGTGAAGACTTTATTTTTGACTTTAGGGTGAACTCATCGCAAAAGGCAGATTTGTTTAATCCAGCAATAAGCGTTGTGTTACCGCCCAATATGTTTTTTCAGGGAAATACTGTTGATATCGAATACCCAATCAACTCTGGTAACTGGCAAACAGTAACACCAAACATTGCAGGGTCAACAATTTCGGTGGATTTAACCATGCACAATGGCATTAATGATACCTTGCCGGGGACTATCAATGCGAATATAATTACTTTTCCTAATGGAGAAGATCGACAATCAATTGTTCGATTTAAAGTTCGTACCACATGCGATTATATTTCTGGCGACCGTATTACGCTACAACCTTTTGGTTTTGCGACCTGCGGGGGAGCCGCAGAAGGCAGTGGTGCTACGTTTTTGTCGCCTCGCATACGGATACTTGGTGCAGAGCCTACATATGAAGGCACATTCGCGATTAATCTTGGTTCTCCGGATAATTTATACGGCTGTTACGCTCAAAAACTGAGTGTCAATCTACAACTATCAGACGTAAATGTAACGGATAATTTAAACGCATTTACAGGTACTGCTGATACCGTATTTCTTACCCTTCCATCCATACTGGATGTCGTGCCTGGTAGTTTTGTGTGCACTACATTTCCTGCGGGCAATTGCCCCATTTACCTCGGTCAATCGATTGCTCCAAATGGTCGGAGAATAATAAAATTAAAGTTGCCGCCTAATTTGAGTATTCCGAATGCCGGTCTAGTACAACTAGTGTTTAGCATGATGGTGCAGCCACAGCAGGAAATAGCCTGCACGGTGAACGATCAAATTACAGGTTCTATCATTGCGGTATATGATAATATTTCTTGCCCTAATCCACCCGGTGGTGGTGGGCCTATTGTTTGTGCAAAAGTAAGGGCTACAGCCGGATCAGGACAGACATCAGTTGTGATCAAAAAGATGGAACTGAAAATTGAAAATTTTTCCATAGCATGTAGTCTAGATGGCCAAATACAATATACCACAAAGATTAGAATACTCAACCTTCCATTGGCGGCAGATTCTTCTTTTGTTGTAGAAATATATTGTTTGGATGCCTTAGGTCAACCTTTCACACTGATTGAGACAAGAACAATTACAGGGTTGAAGACGGTAGGTTCGCTGGTTACGTTAACGGGGAGTTTTGCGGGTTGTGATCCACAAAGTGGCGTTTTAGTAAAAATACCGCTACAAACGGCTACTGGTATGTTCCAATGCCACTGTGCGCCGCTTTCAATGGTATCTAATAATTTGCCCAAATGTCCAAGTGTAAAAGTAGCCGTTGTGGATAATGAAATATGCCCTTATGAAAATGCTGCGGTTACGGCTACCTTATCTGGTGCTACTTCTGGAGGTACTTGGACAAGTTCAGGAACAGGTATGTTTGCACCTAGCAACACTGCACTAAACGCTACCTACACGCCTAGTACCGCCGATAAAGCGGCCGGTGTAGTCACCCTTACTTTCACCACAAATGACCTTACAGGTACCTGCGCACCTGGCGTAGCTGCTGTTTTAATTACAATCCGGCCTCTTCCGGTAGTTGCCTCTGCTATGCTTGCGGTATGTGCCAGTGTTTCTGGAGGTAATGCAGGTTCATTTAACCTCACTTTGGCCGATAATTTGGTAGATCCACAGGATGTAAATGTCGTAACTTACCACATCTCGCAGGCCAACGCAAACACTGGTGCTTCACCATTAGCCAGTCCTTATACTGCCAATAATAATACAACTATATATGCACGGGTAATGAATGCTACAACGGGTTGTTTTAACACAACTACGGTATTGCTAAAAGTAAATCCTTGGCCAACGGCGAGTCCAACGAGTTTGAGTGTTTGTGAAGAATTGCCTATTGGTTCAGGTTTTGGCCTGTTTAATCTTGCTTTAGCCAATGCCCAAGTTAACAACGGTAGCGGTATCGCAATTACCTACCATGCAACTTTGGCAGATGCACAAAATGATATTAATGCTCTGAATAGCCCGCATACTGCTTACAATGGCAATATTGTATTTGCTCGGGTGGAATTAACCGCTACTGGGTGTTTCGCAACCTCGCAAGTAACACTCACGGTATTGCCTAGTCCGGCCACTTATTTGACTACCTTAAAAGCGTGTGCAATGGGTGTCGGCATGACGATGGCAGAATTTGACCTTACCCAAGCAAATAATTGGGTAACGACCAATACCGCTTCGGGGCCAGTGCCTGCAAATATTGCTGTTACTTACCATGATTCTTATAGTAATGCAGCAAATGACCAAAATTCATTGGTTAGCCCTTATGCATCCGTTACTGCAAATGTGTGGGTA
>JAAFHO010000826.1 GCA_013297575.1 Chitinophagales bacterium | reverse complement strand
TGGCCGACTTGCATTTTTAGGATCAGGATCGACAAATTGCGCTGCACTTTGCATAAAAGTGGTCAAAAACTCACCTTTTGCAGTATCCCAAAAATCAATTTTAAACTGATTGGCCAAAAATACGCGGGTATTATCGGAAACCTTGTGTGGGCCTGCAAATTTGCGATAACCCGCTTTTCCGCACAAAATACGCAACATGACTTGGGTATGCCATTTTTCAAAATTGAACCCTATAAAAACAAAAGTGCGTATTTTTTCCAATGCCGTCCGAAGTCCATCGGGCAAACCAGATGAACTCAACGAAGAACCAATAAGCGAAAACAAATCTTCATAATCCAGCACCAGTGATTCATCTTCCAATACGCTGCCTGCAATATTGTAGATCAATGGTGCTTCGCGGGAAGGCGGTGCTACATCATCGCTGGGGCGTTCGCCTTTGCGGTAATGCGAAAAACGATGGGTAACGCCGTACTTAAAAAAAGTATCGGATAGAAAAGTATCGGGATTGATGGATAAAATGAGGTGAAAAGGCAGTTGGGCAATGGTTTTGAGTATTTCCTCGTCGTAACCTGCGGTGAGTGGTAATCGGTGGCATTCGGTACGCATCGACTGTGCTACATCCGATTTGACAGACTGTTCCTGCGGCGGAAACTGAAACAGGCCATCTTCGGCATAGTAATAATAGCCCTCTACTTCGTCTTTATACTGCTCATTGAGTTTGTTGCGCAGGTAAATATTCATCGGCTTATTGTCGAAATGCATGATTTCGGGGCCAATGACTAATGCGCATTGTTCGTTTGCGATATAAGTGAGGATTTTATCGAAGGGAAACATATTCGGATGCGGGATACAAAGCTGGTAATAGGGTTAATGTCGTTTTATTGAATTTTGTGAACATTGTTATTCATTATGGCTTTGCAAAGGTATTGTATTTGTGATAATATTGTAGAAAACTGGATATTTTTTATGATAACGTTATAAAAAGGAGTATTCAGATGTGTGGATACCATCACTAAAGTTGACACCTAAAATAAGATTGGGTGCACTGTAAAATAAATAGGGTCATTAATACCCAAAAACAATATTGTGAGAGTGTTCTACAATCTACTGCCCCCGTTTATACTGTTCTAATTTTTTCTTTTGTTGGGCTAAAGTATTGCGGCTGCCATTTATAGGAATTTTCCTCTTGAGCCCCCCTATGATTCCCCCGATAATAGCACCACCCAATGCACCTGGAATGGCTAATATAGTCCCTTTTGTTTCCGCATCTAAAGCAAAACAAATAGTACAAGGTTCATCATCTCCTTGTGCGTATCCGCTGATATACCCAACAACAGTACCCGCCAAAAGACCAATGATAACCCCTATCTCCACACTTCCTTTTTGTCTGAATTTGACCCATTTCACCTGTTCTACAGTATAAGTTTTCAGACTCATATCCGATCGTTTCTTACTCGAACCAACCGTAATCGTACTGTCGGTTATATCCCAAAGGTATCGTACATTTGAAGCCGTACTATTGACCCAAACAAAATATGATTTTGTAAATGTATTTTGGGTTGCCGACTGATCTTGCGCTTGTAAAAACGTAAAACAAAGCCCTGAAATAAGGGCTACTAAAAGATTTTTTTTCATTTTTAAAAATAATAAATTGTAAGGAAATAAAGGAAAGATGAGGGCATGAAAAGGCTTCCTTGCTTACACCATAAAGTTGTAAAAAAACTTCGCCACAAAGATCATAGGAAAAATACTTGAAAACCAAGCATTTTTTTCCATGAATCGTGGAAAGTTGTCATAAAAATTTCCACGATTCATGGAAAATTCGTTAATGAATTGTAAATTTAGGAAGTTTGATCGTTTTTCTACTAAATTTATAAAATCCCTAAAAATCAAACCGCACCCCCCGCAACTGCGGATGCTCTATAAAAATGGCGGCTGGAAAACCTTTCTCCGCCTTGCTTTTTTCCAATATCTTCATCAGTTTGCTAATATCGGTATTGGGTACTACCTCGGTTTTTTTTCGTAGTTCAGTGACCGATTGAAAGAAGTTTTCCCAATGCGCCACAAAGACCAACTTTGGTTGAAGAAACTCCAACATTGGCATTGGATAATCATCGGCTATATTGTAATTGGCACCACAAATCAGCAATAAATCTACTGGTTTTTCTTGGAGTACCTCGGCGGGCGGATAACCCACACCTGCATCGCATGCCGCACCTGCATTGGCGTATATGCGGAACAGAATTGTACCGTTATCGTCCAGTAAATCAATCAGATAGTTATAACTGTCGCCTTCTTTGTACTTAATTCCAAAATAAGGTGGTTTGTCCAATGGTTTATTTACTTGCCCTTTGGTAAAAGGTATTTTATGGGTTTTGTAGGTTTTATAATGGCCTACATGATTGGAGGGGACCGCCGCAAAACGAATATGCCTATCCGGTGTGTAAAAGAAGGGCGATATAGGCGGTTCGCTTTTCTTTTGAGCGGTGGTAGCGTGGAACTTGAAATAGGGCTTTAGGTTGTTCATGTGCGCCGCGCTGTCTAGTGCTAAATCGGGAAAGGAGCATAATAAATTGATGGCTGTGCGGCTGCCAAATACTTTTACTTTATCGTTGGTCAATTTGTGCTCGAGCAAATACGGTACATCACCCA
>JAAFHO010000825.1 GCA_013297575.1 Chitinophagales bacterium | reverse complement strand
CTAAATCGCCATTTGTTATATACGGAATAACGTGTTAATAGGGGTAAATCAAGAAAATTATCATTGTCGCGGTCCCAGCGGCCACCCGGTTGAGAGGTATGGACAGCCAGGTAATTAGTATATCTTTTTTTATTCGTTGCAGCAGCTGCATTCAAGTGTTTTTCGCCAAAACTATTGACCAAAATATCGGCGGTAAATGGTTCTGCTGTGCCGCCTTCGCGTGGGAATACGGTTATTTGGCCTACCATAGATTCGTAGCCTTGCAGCACGGAATTGGCGCCTTTCACTACCCAAATATTATCGAGCATACTGCCCGGAATAGTACCTGTGCCGTAGGTATAAGTCAACCCTTGTATCGTTGGAAGTCCATCTATCAGTACTTGGTTATATACACCACTCAAGCCGAGGATACGCAGTTCTTTGGCATTGGTAAGGACATTGGTGGTGGTGGGTTGCACGGTACTTTGGGTCTCAAAACAGCCTGCCAGATCGCAACAGGCCGCTTTTCGCAGTTCGGCTCGGTTGATCATCTCTGTTTTGATGGGTTGCAGCACAGAAACAAATGCCCCCGAATGCTCGTCGAGTATGGTTACTTCTTGTAAAGTTACTTGAGCCGCCACCTGCAATGTCCAATAACTACTCAGGTCGTCCACAAAAAAAGTATCGCGCACGAGTCCAAAAACAACAGCCAATTTGAGCGGTTTTATGCTTGTATCGGCAGGGAATGGGAGTGCAAACTCACCTTCTTGGTTAGTTGCCGCACCCACGCTGGTGCCTACCCAAACCACTACGGCATCGGGTAGGGGCGTATCCTTCATGTCTGTGACTTGGCCATAGAGGTATTGCGCCGAAAGGGTTTGCGGGTATGCCATCAAGACAACTACGACACAACAGTATTGAAACGCTGCGTTGAAAAGTGAACCAACGATTTTTTTTACCTGAAATATTGAAAATGAACGGAGGATAAGCATGATCTGCATGTTTTTTATTACTACGCCTAAAAGAACCGTCTTTGTCGCATAAACCAATATAATCCGCCTGTTAATGCGAAGGTCGAGGCCACAGTTAACCAAAATGCTAATGGGCTATCGGGCATACCATTGGGGATATTCATCCCAAAAAAGGAGGAAATGAGGGTAGGAACCATAAGTACGACTGTGATAATGGTGAGCCGATGGATTACTTCATTCAGGTTATTAGAAATAATACTCGAGTAGGCATCCATGGTGCCGTTGAGGATATTGGTATATACATTGGCCATGGACAAGGCCTGCGAATTGTCGATAATAATGTCTTCAAACAATTCCGTGAGGTCTTCATCCCCGTTGATATGCAAGAAATCGGTGCGTTTTACCTTCATTTTGAGCAATTCATTGGCATTCAAGGAATTGACAAAATACACCAAACTTTTTTCGATACTGAGCAATTGCTTCAACTCGCGGTTGCGGCTGCTGTTCATCAGTTCCCGTTCAATCCGGTTGCGGCGCAGGTTAAGTTTTTTGAGGCACGACAAAAAGCGATACACGTTTTGCTCCAGAATTTGGAGGACAAACCGTTTTTCGTCAGTGGGATCAAAATTGCGGACTTTATTCTCGATAAATGTCTCAATAACAGGTGTTTCGATCGCCGACACCGTGATCACATGCTCAATGGTGAGCACAATACCAATGGGCACAGTGATATAAATGGCTTCGTTATTGCCTTCTTCCTGTACTTCTTTGTTGAGTACGGGCGTATTGATCAGAATAAAGCGTATATCCTCGTCGCGCTCGTAACGTGCGCGTTCGTCGAGGTCAAGGGAGTCTGTGAGAAAAACAGGATCGAATGCCATTTGACGGGCAAAATCATCCAGCTCATCCGGCCCAAAGGGTGGGGTAAGATTAATCCAGCAACCAGGTTCTGGCTCCTGAAGTTCGACTAAGCGTCTTTTTTCGCGTGCGTAATACCGAATCACCGTCCATGCTTGCGTGTTTTGTGAATATTGCTGCAAAGATAGACTAAAAACGTAGAGCGGGTAGTTAAGGAACGAGAAAATAATAACTTATCACTTTTGGCTGATCCCTTTCCGCCCTTACTTCCTATCTTTTTGTTTAAATAGCCACACACTATTCGCACAAAAAGATACTTGTTAGGGCAAAAAGTTATCTACCCAAAAGCACTAAGTTATTAATTTCTCATTCCTAAGGAACGAGAATTTAAAACTTAGGCACAAGAAATTAATAAATCCGCTTTATTTTTGCGCTAAACGCATATCATTTCACTAACATCAATCACACCATCACAAAATGACTAGACGCGCCTTGCCTTCCGATTTTGACTATTTTTACTATCTGTATTTTCATCCAGACATCCAGCCGTATCTGTTGTATGAGTCGATGACAAAAGCGGCATTTCAACCTGTTTTCGATGATTTACAAGCGAAAAACTTGATTTACGTATTTGAACACGAAGGCCAGTCGGCAGGTATGTTTAAGTTGATACCGCTCACTTATCGTACCGATCATATAGCCTATCTCGGTGGTGTGGCCGTCGATCCTGCTTTTATGGGCAAAGGATTGGGACAGGTAATGATGAACGAAATTCTCGACTTAGGAAGAGCACGTGGTTTGCTTCGGATAGAATTAAGTACGGCCACTATTAACGAACGCGCCATCC
>JAAFHO010000824.1 GCA_013297575.1 Chitinophagales bacterium | reverse complement strand
GTAACTGCACCGCAGGGCGGCCTTCGTAGTCATACAATTGTTCACTAACGATCATAGTATTCACCTGATATACTTTAGTACCGCTCTGCCGATTCCTCATCATGCCATCAAAATAACTAATCACGTCATTCCGCTTCCCTTCTTCAAAGTAATTGCTCACAATCTGCCAATTTAGTTTATCGGCTTCATGCACTATGGCAGAGGCTATTCTATACCTTTGCGTAAAGGTGCTTACTGGTCCAGCATTCGTTGGTTCTGACCAAGCACTATAATAGGGTTGGTTCAGGTTGGTAGGATTTCTGCCTACACCTCTTACCCTAACAAGCAAGAAACCTCTTTCGTAAACAACGGGTATGGTATAAGTTGTGGACGATCCATTGACCCTAATCCGTGAGCTATTTTTATTAAAGTCGTAGTAGAGTTGGTTAGAAGGGATATTTGTAATATTTCCGCTTATATCAGCCAAATAATCGTCCACAAAAGTCCATTCAATATCATATTCCTGAGCACCCGTAATAGGAGTCCAAGTTATACCCAAGAATTCCGATGATAATGGAACAGCATCCGAATTATCCGGTGTGATATTGCTGGCATTAAACACCACTGCTTGATCTAATTTTGTATAACGCTCCATCTCACTCCAAGAGTCTAAATACCAAGACAGGTAATTATTGGCTGTATTGGTCAATTCTGTATCGGTAGCGGAGGTCATCAACAAAGAATCCGTTGCATTAATCCATTTGTACATTTGTACGGATTTCAGGTTTACATAAACAATATTACCGTTTGAGGTAGCAGGCACGTTTACCTTGTATATGTCTGTTTCTGCAAAGGTTGTACCTGTTTCCGGCCTATAATCGATAGTTAGTTCGACATTTTTAATTGTGTCGGCGGCGGGAGTTGTTTGGAAATAAATATCAACAAAGGCTTTGACCCTGAATCTTTTGTTCAAAACTTTAGCAATCGTACTTCCTAGATCGGTAACGCGCAATTGGACATAGTGGTTTCTACTATTTGCTACTTCGTAATAGTTCGTCAAATTTTGCGAACCATCCACGGTAAGCGTTGGCCTCGGAAATGCCGTATTATTCTGCCATTTGGTCAGATAACTTGATCCATTATAGTAGATTGGGGTACATGGCAAAATAGTATTTTGCCCCAAAATAGCCAAAGGCAGTTGAAGTAGCAATATAAATAATAAGGTATTTTTCATATTATTTACTAATTTTGAAGGATTCATTATTCAATGATTTGATTGATAACTTGATAATTTTTATAACGTTCTGTCGCTTTAAATGCACGTCCATTGGGGCGAACAAACCAAGATGATTTCATTTTTCTACTGTCTGTCGCCGCATTCTTTGACACGCCTGTATAGCGCATCTCCAATCGAGGTTTTACCATTTGGGCATTTCCCTCCTCTTCTTTGATTTTCCGCTCGTATCTATAATAGATTGTCAGCGCAAATAAACTAAAATCACTAGGATTATAGCAAATTGAAAGACCTGTAGCCTCAGAACCGGCAAAACCGAGAAACAAACAACTTATATTTCCATAAGTCGCTGTTTCAAAATTATTGCAGAGTAGTAGTAATGAGTCCAATGAGAACTGCATCAATGGATTAGCGTACTTTTTACTATACTTAGACAGTACAATTACTTTGTCGGTATGGTGCACCATGATATCCAACTGACCATCGGAAAGGGTTTCTATTTCTCCCATTTTAAAAAGACTAGCACCATCTTTCCTAATCAATATAGCACTATCTTGCTCAATTATTTCATTAGAGGTGTGGTCTTTGTACAATAAGTACTGCACAGTAGTTCTCATACTGGATTCATTGGCATAGTAAGCATTTATATGCTCAATAATAGCCTTAGCAGTAGTCTTATCTTGCCCTAATATGTTATTGGGCAAAACAAAAGACAAGATAATGATGAATATTAAATTAACTTTTATCATTGCTTTTTAAGGCTTGTTCTTGTTTCTTGTACCGTCATTATACCACGCTCCGTTTCGCGTTTCACGCGTTCCAACATACCGCCTTGGTCATACTCATAAAATGTTGCAAAGTTTTCATCATCCAAAGTGGCACGTAACCTTGTACTTTTTAGGTCATAAACATAAGTTTTCATAGCTGATCTAAATGGTTGTATCCTAAAATCATCAAAAAAGGCATTGAAGGTTGTACCATTTTTAAATTTAATCCTAATAAAACTACCAATTCCCGGTGGAGCAGTAAATACTCCTGAAATGCGTTGCCAGCCTTCGATCACATTACCCGTAGGATGCAGGACAACAGTATTAAGTAGAATGCTTACACCATTGTACAATTCCACTTCAACCCTTGGATTCAGGTTATTTGCCTGTTTATAGGTCGTTTTATTAATGGCATAAGGCTCGTCTGTACGTACCCAAGCACTTAGAACATAAGAACTATCTGACATGCAACCAAATACTGGTAGGTTGTTTATTGAACCCAACCTAGATTCTACCAATGGCTGCACTAAAAGAACATCACTTGATGGATTAAAATTAAAAAGATCGTCATAAGTTGTAGCAATGGTATTGGCATTTACCTGCATAGAGTAATCGCCGCTGTGGCTGTATGTTTTAACATTTGTCCCATTTGTTATAGGCGTAAAATGTCTAAATACACCAGAAGAGCATAA
>JAAFHO010000823.1 GCA_013297575.1 Chitinophagales bacterium | reverse complement strand
TCGGTATGTTGGGTAAGTTCAAAGCCAACGGTGATGTAGAATGGGTGAAAACTTATGATTATGCTCCGCGTGCCTCCTATTTTTTGGCTGGACTGACTTTGCCTGATGGATCTGCTTTTGTTGCCTCGTATTCCACTACGCTCAATGGCCTTGATGCCACCTTGACGCTCTTGAATATTTCTAGCAGCGGAGTAGTCACCAACCAGAAATCATTGAAAAGTAGTTATGATATCGGGCCTTTTAAGGTGGGTAAACTGAACAACGATACGCTGCTGATTACGGTTAGATCTAGTGTGCAGTCGGTGCCAACTGTGGATTATGACAATTTAATATTACAGGTGTCGCCACAAGGCGATTTACTGGATAATCTTTCCTTTGGGACAGATGGACAGGATCTTGGATTTGATGCATTTTTTATAGGTCGCCAGGTGGTACTCTGTGGTACAACCGATACAAGTGCTGATGGCAGCGCAAGACGTGCTTTTTTGAGTAAAACCGCATTTAATGCCTCTTGCTGCGAAAAAGGAACGTTTGTTCAAATGGCGGATGCGCCTCCATTGCCCCTAATAGCGGATCTTTCTTTTAGTAGTTCAATGGTGCCTACCAAGCAAAATCATACTGTTGCTATGCCAAATTACCCATTGACGGAATCATTGTCTTGCCAAAATCCAGATGGGGCTGTATTGCTACCCGCCGATAAGACCATTTGTATTGGTGATACGCTTCAGTTGAGCCTCATAGCAAATATACCTGGCAATGTGCTTTGGAGTACGGGAGCCACCACCCCCACGATTTTTGTGGATACGCCAGGTACTTATTCCGTTACCCTCGAAGGCGAGTGCGGCAACGCAAACGATGCCATTGAAGTGGTGGCCGTTGGCAACCGCGTAACGGCGGCGGTAGCACCTGTGGAAGATATATGTCCCGGAGAACGGATTGTGCTGGAGGCATCTGGTGGTCCAGATTTTGTATGGTACGATGCCGCAGGAATGGCAGTTTTTTCTATCGCAAATCCCACCATAAAACCAATGGAATCCACCAATTATACCGTGGTTGTTGCTGATGGCGCATGTCGGGATACCGCTATGGTAGCAATAGATGTATTGAGTGCTCCTACGATTTCGGCAGGATCAGATCTTGCTATTAAATTGGGAGGACAGGTGCAATTGAAGGCAACAGGTGGGGTGAGTTATACATGGCAGCCACAAGCGGGTTTGAGTTGTAGTGATTGTCCTTCGCCATTGGCCAGTCCTACCACCACTACTACTTATATCCTTACTGGCACGGACGCGAATGGCTGTTCTGATACAGCGGCAGTAACGGTTTTTGTGGCACAACCATGCCCTTTTTATATCCCGAATATATTTAGTCCAGAAGGCGAAAACGGATCAAATAACGATAGTTTTGGGGTATTTAGCAACCTTATTGACCCAATGGGCTATGTATTGCGCATTTATTCGAGGTGGGGCGAATTGGTATTTGAATCCAATAATCCGCAGCAACTTTGGGATGGTACTTTTAAGAATAAACCAGCGCAAAAGGGTGTTTATATGTATCAATTACAGATGAATACCTGCGATGGTTTGGTGCAAAAGAGTGGGGATGTGACGTTGGTTCGATAGGAGCAGGGATGTGGTATGCGTTCAAATTTGCCCGCGTACGATACAAGAGCCGTTAGGCTCGGATCATCTTGTAGCCACGGATTTCAATCCGCCGGACAGATGTACGATCAGTTGATGAGAGCCTTCGGCTCGATACATATTTTTTCAGATATTCAAGGGGTCGTATGATGAATAATATATTTTTGAAGATTTTAAATGACGTAGTATGTGCCGAGCCTACGGCTCTCAAATGGTTACATAATATTGTGGCGGATTGAAATCCGCCGCTACAATATGATCCGAGCCTACGGCTCTTCGGTATGGGTAGAACGGCTCAACCAAACCACATTAGCCAATTTGGATTTCTTTGAACGAGACAACCAATTAAAAAATTTAAATAAAATTATTTTAAAATATATTAACTATGAAAAAGAAAAATATTTTAATTGCGCTTGCCTTTGCGCTATGCCTGCAATCCATTCAGGCGCAACAAAAAGAAGGAAATATTTGGCATTTTGGTAGGGGCGCAGCACTCGATTTTAATTCGGGGACTGCCGTAATCACCACGCCCAGTTCGATGTGGACTTTTGAGGGCAGTGCCAGCATTGCGGATGCCGATGGTAACTTATTGTTTTACACCAATGGTGGCGGTCGCGACCCAATTCTAAGTGGGCAGTCGAGTGGACAAATATGGAACCGCAACCACGAAGTCATGTATGATATGGGTAATACCGAAGGCGGCGGTTTTAGTTCGGTACAATCATCACTCATTATCCCCAAACCGGGTGATCCACAAAATTATTACCTGTTTACGATGGAAGAAGTTGAGTTTAATACAGGTGGTAGTGTTCCGGGGCAACCGCAAGGACGGGGTTTATCGTATTTTGATATAGATATGACGCTCAATGCTGGTTTAGGTGGTGTTGCCGCTTATGAGGGTTCTATTTTTGTACCATCGTACGAGGGATTGTGTGCTATTCGGCACACGAATGGTAGCGATTATTGGATCATTGTGCATAATACAGGAGCAGGATTGGCGGTTTTTCCGGTTAATGCCAACGGTGTAGGCGCGCC
>JAAFHO010000822.1 GCA_013297575.1 Chitinophagales bacterium | reverse complement strand
TCATTTGGGGTTCTATCGTAATGCGTTCTGTTATGGAAGAAAAAACAAACCGTATTGTAGAAGTAATCATGTCGAGCGTAAAACCATTCGATTTGATGTTGGGCAAAATCCTTGGATCTGCGGGTGTTGGTTTAACGCAATTGATTATTTGGATTATACTTAATACCGTCATTATTATAGGTGTACAGTTCTTTTTTGGTATTGATGCATCCGCTACACAAACGGGGATGCCCGGAGGTATGCCTGCGGGTGCAGCCGAAGAAATGCAGGATAAATTGCCGATGCTAATGAACGAAATTATGCGCCAAAACTGGTGGTATATTCTTTCTATGTCGCTGATCTTTTTCTTAGGTGGCTACTTTTTGTATGCGTCCTTGTTTGCTGCTGTGGGTAGCGCTGTTGGCGACGATATGGGTGAGGCACAATCGCTCACTATGCCTATTACCATTCCAATCATCTTGGCATTCGTAATCATGTCCACTGTAGTTATGCGTGCGCCGCACAGTACCTTGGCGGTGGCGGCTTCTATATTTCCATTATTTTCACCTATTGTAATGCCTGGGCGACTGGCGTTCCATCCTCCAATATGGCAAGTCATTTTGTCTGTTGTGGTACTTTTGGGTACTGCGGTCTTTTTTGTATGGCTATCGGGACGTATTTATCGTGTAGGTATTTTAATGTACGGTAAAAAAGTATCGTTTAAGGAAATTGGCAAGTGGATGTTTTATAAATAATACCGACAACTCTTGACTCTTTCCTGAGCAACGGTGTCACAATCGCAACTGGAAAGTTTGTCCCATAAGCCCCTTCAAATAGGGCTTGTGGGACAAACTTACCAGTTGCCTAAATTAATGTAGAAAACAATGTATTGGGGAATGTTTTTTCCCATTTAAACTACCTGTGATAAGAAACTGTGCTAAACCCAAAAATACTTTTATGTATTTTTTTACCTTCCTGCATCCTTCCTCCCGATATACAAAATTCATTTTATCATTCCAATTTTTTTATGCTATGAAACAAATATCTTTTTTACTCTTTGCCTGCTTTTTAGTGGCCTGCACCATTAAAACATACAAAACTGAAACAACCAGTTCCGCTGCTATTACTACATCTAAATTTGGGGATTCTACCAAATGCTTTATTACTGGAAAAGTACTGGATGCCAATACCCAAGAAGAATTGATCGGTGCAAGTGTCAAACTCAGAAAAAACAAGGAGTTGGTGAGGGGGACAATTACCGACATTAGTGGTGATTTTAGGATACAGGTAGATACGGGTACTTACATTATAGAGAGTCATTATACCGGATTTACTACATTTGAACAGCGAGGAGTACAAGTAAAATTAGGCGAAGTGATTAATGTCGTTATCCAAATGAAGGATAATACTACTTTAGGCCCAGTGGACGTAGTATCCTACAAAGTCCCTCTTATAAAACAAGATCAAACAATGGGGGGGCAAACATTAACTTTTGACCAAATAAATAGACTCCCAAGCAAAAGTGTTACTGAATCCAAAAAAGCAGAACCATCATCCATTGATGGCGGCAACGTAACCATTAAAGGATCAAGAGCCAATGGTACCAATTATTATATAGATGGGATACGTGTTTTTGGCAATACTGCTCCTTCTTCTACTATAAACAATTACCAAGCACCTGTACCTGTCCAATATTTTGGTGAAAAAGAAGCCCTATTAAAAAAAATACCGGGTGTAAAAATGGATTCCATCATTCCCGAATCCAGTACGGAGCAGTACAATAAAATAGTAGAAAATCCCTTCCTCGTAGCCAAAGACAGTGCTTTTTCCACTTTTTCCATCGATGTAGATGCGGCCTCTTATGCCAATGTAAGACGCTTCCTTAACGACAGGCAACCTGTCCCTCCCGATGCGGTGCGTATTGAAGAAATGATCAATTATTTTAACTACAATTACCCACAACCCGATGGCAATGACCCCATTAAAGTGGTAACAGAACTCGGTAAATGCCCCTGGAACCCCGATCATCACTTGCTAATGGTAGGTTTGCAGGCGCGGAATATTGCCAAAGAACGCGTGCCAGAAGGCAATTTTGTGTTCTTGGTGGACGTGTCGGGCAGTATGAGCTCAGAAAACAAACTTCCGCTGGTAAAAAAATCCTTGTTTATGTTGTTGGACGAATTGCGCCCCACCGATCGCGTGGCTTTGGTCACTTATGCAGGTGCTACCGCAGTAATATTGGAAAGTACGCCTGCTTCGGAAAAGCAAAAGATTAAAACAGCCATTGAAAACCTTGGCGCGGGTGGCGGTACGGCTGGTGCCTCGGGCATCCAATTGGCTTACCAAACTGCTCGCGCCAATTTTAAAAAACAAGGCAACAACCGCGTGATCCTTTGCACCGATGGCGATTTCAATATGGGGCAAAGTAGCGAGGCCGAATTGGTACAACTCATCGAAAAAGAGCGCGAAAGTGGCGTTTATCTCACGGTATTGGGTTACGGTACGGGTAATTATCAAGACGGCAAAATGCAGGAATTGGCCAATCGTGGCAATGGCAATCATGCTTATATCGACCAAATCAGCGAAGCAAAAAAGGTACTGGTTGAAGAGTTTACAGGTACGCTGTTTACCATTGCCAAAGACGTAAAATTACAATTGGTATTCAACCCAGAACAAGTGCAGGAATACCGCTTGATCGGT
>JAAFHO010000820.1:463-2690 GCA_013297575.1 Chitinophagales bacterium | reverse complement strand
AGGTGCGGATATATACGACTGGACTTTTAGCGACGATTTCTCCAATACCACCGAAACCAACCCTAGTCATACCTATAATATACCGGGGTTCTACAAAGTAACCCTTATTGCTCGCTCGCTCTGTCTCTGTGCCGATACAGCGGAGTATGAAGTGTATGTCATTGACGCGCCTACACCGATTGTAGATTGTGTCAATTCGATATGCCCTGGCGAAGAAGTAACCTATACCACCAATAGTACTTGCGGACAATACACTTGGACGGTATCGCCCAACGGCAGTATCGTATCCGGCGGTGGCCCAACAGATACAGATATTACCATCCAATGGACTAATGGCATTGAAGGTGAAATTGGGCTAACCACAACCGCTTGTTCTGGTACGGTTTGTCCAGCAAAAGCAACATTAATTGTACCAATTTTATCGGATTTGGCCAAAATTGAAGGGAAAACACGCGTTTGCCCCAATGAAGAAGCGGGCTATTCCATTCAAGAATTTGATGGCGCTGGTTACACATGGTCGGTATCGCCCGGCGGCAGTATTATTGATGGACAAGGTCGCCCACGGATCAATGTGCAGTGGGGCAGCACCCCAGCACCGCAATGGGTGGCCGTTGAGTACAACAATTGCTATTTGGGTTGTATTGGGCGAGATACATTACCTGTTATTATTCGCCCGCCATTTGGCATATTAGGCACCGTGGAGGCTTGCGCAGGCACGAATCAATCCTTTTCTGCAAAGCAAATTCCGGGTGGTAGCGCAGTGGCTTGTAATTGGGAATTATTTGCGCCCAACGGCAGTTCCGTGGCCAGCACAAGCAACGCCATCTCCTTTCAACATACTTTTAATGCCAATATGCCTGGAAAATACCGTGTTTTTGCAACACCTATTGGCACAGGCTTGAACCAAACTTGCTCCGATAGCGCAGAAAAGAAAATTACATTGGCGGCATTGCCCCCCAAACCATTGGGTATCCAAGGGCCAAAGGAATTTTGCGCAGGCAAATCACTCACCTATAAGGCCACAGGCGTAAATGGCCTTTATAATGTCAATTGGAAGATCAATACAGGTGGTGGTAATATTATACCTGAAACGGGTAATCCGATCAATACTACCTTCACCAGTTTCCCCGCCCCACATTGGATAGCGGCATCTCAAATCTCTACCGATGGCCTCAATTGCACCTCCGATACCGTGCGATTGAATGTAAAACCCATACAACCCTTTATCGTTTCCGGCCCTATTGAACGTTGTGAAGGCACATCTGCCACCTACACCATCCCTGTTTTTGAAAATGTCGATTACGCTTGGCAAATCATTCCGGCAACAGCGGGTGTGATCAAAGAAGGCGATGGCAGTCACGAAATTGAAGTGTTTTGGACAACACCCGGTAACCACACGATTGCAGCCAATGCTTGCGGCCAATCGGCCAATATACAGGTCAATGTTTGGGCCAATCCAGAACCCGATATTACATCGCCCATAGGTATTTGTCCTACTAAAACGGGTATTTCCGTTTGTAACGATATTTATAATAATTATGCTTGGAAAAACGCCTCAGGTGCGATCATTGGGAATAATCAAGACATTACAACGGGTGCTGGAAACTACGCCCTCGTCGTCACAGATGCCAATGGTTGTAAAGGTACTTCCGAATTTACGATCGACGCATGGCCCAATCCCAACCTAAGTATCAGCACAACAGACCCCACTGGTTTTTGCAATAATTCCCGCACAGTTACCATAGATGCGCTCTTAGATGAGGATTTTGAATATACCTATGAATGGTATAAAGATGGTACACTTTTAGTAGAAAACGGCCCAAGTCTAAACACCAATCAATACGGGCTTTATACCGCAGTAGTCACCAATCAATATGGCTGTACCGCTACCGACGGCCCTATCAATGTATTTGAATATTGTGTAAGCGGGGGTGTTTGTCATAATCCAGGTCATCCTGTCAATTGTCCTCCTGGCACATTAGGTATGAGTATTACCCCTACGATGTATTGCGATTCTTTTGATTTCAAATTATTACCATCGCCCAATTATGCGCCAGGTACGGTGACTTGGAATTTTGGCGAATCGGGCAGTACGCTTTTGGGTACTTCTAATTTGGAAAACACAGGATTTAATTTCCCCAATGCGGGCCATTATATCGTAGTGATGTACGCATTTCTTACCAATGGGGCCGAATGTAAATTACTCGATTCGGTGGATGTAGAAGCG
>JAAFHO010000820.1:0-453 GCA_013297575.1 Chitinophagales bacterium | reverse complement strand
CTTATTTAGTGTTAAGCCCGATTGTCCAGGATCGCCCACACAATTTACAGACGAAAGCACGTTTTTACCTTCCGGCGCTATTGCGCAGTGGAAATGGGATTTTAACGATTTTACTTCGGCCAATAGTGATACTTCCTTACTCAGAAATCCTGCTTGGAACTATGCACTTAATGGTTTGTACCCAGCCAAACTCACGATTACGGCCAGCAGTGGCTGTATCAGCGAATATACAAAAACGGTTAAAATACCCATCTTGCCTCCCGTCAGTTTTGTGCCACAAGCACCCGATTGTGCGGGCAACGCAACACCTTTGGCGGTGCTGAATGCCTCCAACTTGACCAATGCTCATTGGAAATTTGGCGACCCTGCCTCTGGCCCACAAGACTCCATAAGTGGGTTTGCTGTGGTGCACCGCTACCTCAATCCCGGCAACTATACCGCCACAGTGACCAT
>JAAFHO010000819.1 GCA_013297575.1 Chitinophagales bacterium | reverse complement strand
CTTGTGCCAACAGTATGGTATTCCGAAATATTGCAAAATTGACGTAGAAGGATATGAATCAGAAGTATTTACTGGTTTAAATATCCCAATCGAATGGATTATTTTTGAATTTAATCGTCCATTGCTTCACGATACCATTAAGAGTTTGGAGGTATTGAGTGCTATCGGAAATTACCAATGCAATTATATTAAATACGAGTTTTTGAAATTGGCTCTGCCGGAGTGGATGGCCATCGATGAATTTCGCCAAAATTTGGAACACATCATTTCGCCAGATATTTTAACAGGTGAAATTGTGGTGCAGTACTTGGGTAAACCTATGGAGTAGTTTGATCTAATATTGGTATGAAATTTTGACAATGTGTTTGCCCTAATGTTTACGAAATCTTCAAGGCTTCGTAAACGTAGTTCACTGATAATCAAACAAATATACTATTCACTCTTTAGCGCTGCTACAGGATTCTTTGCTGCAGCCTTCATCGCTTGTCCTGCCACTGTTAAAAAAGCAACAACAACAGCCACCAACCCTGCGGCTGCAAAAATCCACCATTGCATATCAATATGGTAAGCAAAATCGGAGAGCCATAAATTCATGCAATAATAGGCTATGGGAGCAGCGAGGACCAAGCCCAGGAGTACTAATTTTAAAAAATCGATACTCAATAAAGCCACCACCGATGCCACAGACGCACCCAATACTTTGCGTACGCCAATCTCTTTTGAGCGTTGTACGGTGGTAAACATCGCCAATCCAAATAAGCCCAAACAAGCCACAAAAATGGTTAAACCAGCAAAAATAGCCAACATTAACCCCGTTTTTTGCTCCGATTTGTAGGTTTGCTCAAAACGCTCTTCCAAGAATGAGTAAGTAAATGGTTCACTAGGCGACAAAGATTCCCAATTGGCCTTTGCGTTAGCCAGCAATCCAGACATGTCGCTGGCGTTGGCTTTTACAATTAGATTTCCGTTATTGCTTTTATTCCATACCATGACCAATGGCGTAATGGCCTCGTGTAACGAACGGAAATGGAAATCTTTTACTACTCCAATAACTTGATAACGAACAGATTGGCCATTCTTTTGGGTGTAGTGAACGGTATGGCTTAACGCATCCTTCTCCCATCCTAATGCTTTAGCGGCTGTTTCATTCAATATGATACTGGTAGAATCGGAGCCATATTCACTGGAAAAATTACGGCCACTCACCAATTCCATTCCTAACGTGGCGAGGTAATTTTCGTCAATATCGTAACGGAGCGTCTTGGTCATTTGCTTGTCGTGTTCTTCTGGAGCAACAAAAAAATTGTTAGCAAATGAATCTCCTGCTGGCAAATAACCCGAATTACTGACAGATTGAACCCGTGGGTCTTGTTCTAATAGTCGCTTGAAAACAGGCCAATTATTACCCAGTTGCCCGATATTGGGTAATACAACCACCTGTTCTTTTTTGTAGCCCAGTTGTTTGTTTTGGATAAACGACAATTGCTGGTAAACAACTAATGTGCTGATTGTCAATAATATTGAAATGCTAAATTGAAAAATAACCAGTCCGCTTCGCAAGCCAAATTTGTTTTTCCCTTGTACAAATTTACCTTTCAACACAGATATTGGCTCAAATGCCGACAAAAAGAAAGCGGGATAAACACCCGACAAAATACCTGTTACCAAACCTACGGCAATAATTCCGGGCAACAACCAATTATTGGCCATTGGGTCGAGTGATAACGGCAAATCAACGAATGATTTAAAAAATGGCATTACCAAATAAACCAAACCCAACGCCAGCAAAAGCGATATACCCGTGAGCAACATAGACTCGGCGATAAATTGCTTGACCAAGGCTGCTTTTGTAGAACCCATTACCTTTCGGATACCCACCTCCTGTGCTCGTTTGGTAGCAGCAGCAGTCGCCAAATTCATAAAATTAATACAAGCAATCAGCAACACAAACAATGCGATGGCCGAAAACATATATACATATTGAATATTACCAGTGGGTTCCATTTCGTATTGGAAACCAGCACCAAAATGAATATCCGTAAGTGGCTGTAATGACAAACCGAGGTTATTACCCTGGTTACGGAATTCTTGGAGGGTCATACCCATCGCCTCCGGCATTTGCGGGGCTAGGTATTTGTCGATGGTGAGGGGTAATTTTGCTGCCAATTGCTTGTAATCTTGGCCTTCCTTTAATACGATATAAGTAAAAAAGTTAGAACTCATCCAAGTAGGGAGTTGTGCTTCGGGGAGGCCAGCCATCGCTGCAAAAATCTCCATCCTGAAATGGGAATTGCTGGGTATATCATTGATAATACCGGTTACGGTACACGGTGCGGCTATATTTTCAATGGATAATACTTTGCCCATTGGATCGCTGTCACCAAAATATTTTTTAGCGATACGTTTGGTCAAAACCACCGTATTGGGTTGTTGCAAAACGGTATTGGGATCGCCTTGCAATAAAGGAAGCGTAAATACTTCAAAAAAATTGGCATCAATATAAGCGGCCTTATCGCCTTTGAAGGTATTATTTTGGTAAGTAATGGCTGGTTTGCCCATTTCCCGCAAACGAGTGGACGTCTCTATTTCGGGATAATCCTCTTTCAAAGCTTGCGCAACAGGAGGCATAACAGACGATTCTTGCATGATTTGTCCCTGCACTTTACCCGAAAAAGTAACGCGGTAGATGCGGTC
>JAAFHO010000084.1 GCA_013297575.1 Chitinophagales bacterium | reverse complement strand
AAACGGGCTATACTAATCGAAATTAGTATAGCCCGTAATAAACACCTACCTCAAGGCAAATGTTTTACAATTATTTATTTTTGCCGCCAGCAGGAGGCGCAGGGGGCACCACGCCGTCCATATTATCTCTCATGCCAAGTGCTGTTGCATTCGCAGGGTCAATAACCAATAATTTAGCGATATTCTCCCGTGCTTGAGCATCTTCTTTGCGTACATAGTGGTAGTACATGATATAAGAATAAGCATCAATTAAGTTAGCCTTATTCTTTTCTACATCACCACCTGCTACCTCGATGTATTTATCCCAATATGGTTTTGCTTTACCAAAAGTAGTCATAATTTCTGCTTCTGAAGCTTTTGTCGGATCAATATCCAAATAATTAGATGCTTTTGCAGCGTATAGCCAGCCAATGCCTGCTTTTGGACTCATTTCTGTCACCTTAATATAGGCAGCGAGTGCTTTTTGGTAACGCATAGAATCGGACTTACAGTACTGGTAGCATGTTCCAAGTTTATAGTAATCTTTGGATTTAGCTTCTGTTTTTAAAGAGTCGATCCATACTTGATACGCTCGTGCTGCACCGCAATAGTCTTTTTTTGCATAGAGCAAATTACCCATTTCTTCGTTCAAAGGCCACTCCGCAGTATCTTTATTGATCGCCAAGCCAAGGTACTTAATCGCACCAAGGGTATCATTTTTACCTTTGAGTAACAAGCGGCCTTGGTAAACATAATCGCTCGCAAGTACTTTTTCAGGAACAACGATTTTGAAGTAATCATCCATAATCGCTTGCCCTTTTACATATTCGCCATTTTCGTAGTAGCTATAACCCAACAGGCGGCGTAAGTAGTTCTTTGAACCGTCTTTAGAAATGATTTTTTCTACCAAGTCGGTACAACCTTTATAATCTTTAGTAAGGAACAGGGTATTTGCATACGCCATTTCGTCCTCGATAACCAAGTCTTTACCTTTCTCGAGCAGTTCTTTGTAGGCATCTTTCGCTTTTTCAAACTTACGGACATTGTAGTAATAATCCGCTTTTAGGCGCAGCGCTGGTGTATAATTATTATCCAAAGCGATGGCTTGATCCAAGTTTTTAATAAAACGTTCATTCAAGCGGCCTGCTTTATACACAGTTGCCAACATATAAAAAGGCAATGGGCTTTTAGGTTTGTAATTAGAAGCAAACTCAAACTGACGCGCAGCTTCGCCACCATCACCTTGCTCACGGAAAGCATATCCAGCCGACATCAATGTTTGGTAGTCTTTTGGGTTTACTTCGATCGCTTGCTTGAATAGCTCATTTGCCCGAGTAAGGTTGGGCTTCCTGTCACTTGGAGCAATATAAAACAAATACGATTCAGCGATTTGGCGTAGTGCATTAGGGTCTTTTTTTCCCTTTTTAAACGCGCGTTGGAACTGTTCGTCTGCTTCTGCTGATTTGTTTTGCAGTAAGAGGGTGCGTGCATTACACACAAAAGCCAATGGGCCATCAGGTTTTGCGGTAAAGCCAGTTGAGAGGGCCTCCATTGCCTTATCTTTTTGACCTTTAGCCAAGTAAGCATTGCTGAGTGTAAGCCATGCATTTTGGTCTGTATTATCGGCTTTCGTCATGGAGGAATAAATGGTGATAGCATTATCCCATTTTTCCATAAGCATTGCTTCAAAACCTTGGTCTTGAGTCTGTGCCCATGCAGCCTGGTGGAAGAGTACTACACTCAATAGTACATAGAGGACGCTTTTCGCTAATTTAGTCATTGTTTAAAAAAAATAAAATTTGTTTGACAAAGGGAAATAAAATTGCAATGCAGTTTTGTAATTCAGACGCAAAAAAAGGTAAAAAATATTAAAGATCTATCTTTTTTAATCAAAAATTAACTATTTTGGCTTAATTCTAGCAAAGATTTAATTTATATCACTGCCTGAACGATTTGCTTAATGGTTTCGTTGTCACCCATAGTATAATAGTGCATACAAGGAACGCCCGCTGCTTTTAGTTCTTTTGACTGCTGAATACACCATTCGATTCCCACTTGTTTTACTTCGGCATCGTCTTTGGCATGAACAATTGCCTTTACAAGTTCTTCGGGCATATTGATAAAAAACTTTCGTGGAATGGCATTCAGTTGATATTTTTTTGTCAAAGGCTTCAAACCTGGAATGATAGGCACTTCTATACCTGCTGCACGGCATTTTTCCACGTATTCAAAGTATTTAGCATTGTCAAAAAACATTTGAGTAACAATATAGTGTGCTCCCGCTTCTACCTTGGCTTTAGTAAAATGAAGATCGGATGCTATATTAGGGGATTCAAAATGCTTTTCTGGATAACCCGCAATTCCGATACAAAACTCCGTTGGTTCGCCATTAGTAATGCTCGTATCCAAATATTGGCCTTTATTCATCTCTTCAATCTGCTTCACTAAGTCCAGTGCAAATTTATGACCGTCCTCCTCGGGCACAAATTTATCTTCGAACTGACGTGGGTCGCCCCTGAGCGCAAGCACATTATTTATCCCTAAAAAATTAAGGTCAATTAGAGCATTTTCAGTTTCTTCAATTGAAAATCCCCCGCAAATGAGGTGCGGAACAGCATCTACGCCATACCTGTTCATAATTGCTGCACAAATTCCTACAGTACCCGGCCGTTTGCGAATCGCTGTTTTTTCGTAATATCCGGAGGGTCTTTTTTTGTACAAAAACTCTTCTCTATGGTATGTAACATCAATAAATGGAGGTTTAAATTCCATCAATCCGTCCAATGCCTTAAATATTGCTTGCATGCCACCACCTTTGAGAGGAGGTAGAACTTCAAAAGAGATCAGTGTTTTGCCTTTTGCCTTAATAAAATGGTCGGTAACTTTCAAAATGTGTTATGTTTTTCTGGTATTAGCATACTCAGTCTTAAGATGCAAATAACGGTAGTTATGAATGTATCTTGTTGTTATTTTTTTGTAAAAAATTATTTCTCGTTGTGATCTACCAATTCCATCACTGTTCTGAACACTGCATACTTCCCTTCATAGCGTAATTTGGTCGCTTTTTGTAATTCAGCAGCGAATTCCTCCAAGTAGCGTTGTAGATGCGCCATATCTTTTGCTAGGTATTGGACGGTATATATTTCAGATTCGGTATGCTCGTGGCTAAGCAATCGCCCAATTCGGTAAGAGACAAACATACCTGTCATCATTACGTCGGGGACATGGGTTTCTTTCATCCATTGTAGCCAATCTTGCTCAATATCGGCATCAAGGGTAATGGTTACATTATATATTAACATAGAATTTCGATTACGGAATAGACCAATAAGAATTTTTATGGTTGTTTAGGAGGTGCTACAGGTACTAGATTTTCGAATTTATTGGAAATGCCCCAAAAGTGCCAAGTCATCGCTTTCCAAACGGCTTTAAAATTTTGAAAATCCAATTTTAATCCATATTTTATTAATTGTTTGGGCAATACAATATACCACATATAGATATAAAATGCTACTTTAGTGCGCGGGTAATTTCTTTGCACAAATAACATTCGGTTTCGGTGAATAAAATAAGTTTTAAGTGGACTATTTACGCCAACAGTAGCACTTTCCTTATGATGGATACGTGCCGTAGGATTTATCCAAATAGAAAGTCCTACTTTTCTCATCCGCTCACACCAATCTAATTCTTCGTAATACAAAAAGAATTGCTCATCCATCGGTCCTACTTTTTCTAATACTTCTCTCGATACCATCATCGCAGCACCGTGGGCATAAGCAGTGCGTTCAGGTACAAGAAACTGTCCGGCATCCATTTCTCGCTCGCCGATAATCTTATTTCGAGCAGTGATAGGGGATATTGGCGTCATTCCGGCATACTGAATTCTTTCGCCACTTGTGCTATCCTCATTAAAATAACAAATTAAAGGACTTAATGCACCACAGTCTGGCTGGGTTTCATAAAAACTAACCAATCGGTCGATACAAAAATAAGTTAGTTCAGTATCATTATTAATAAAAAAAAGGTATCGACCCCTAGCGGCATCGATACCCAAATTATTTCCTCCGGCAAAGCCGAGATTTTTTGAACTGCGAATAAACGTAATTTCAGGGAAGTGCTGCTTCAAATAAGCTTCGGGGTTTTCCTTACTGGCATTATCCACAACAATAACCTCGAGATCGCGAAAACCTTGCTCTCTTATGCTTTGCAGCATTGAACAAGTTACTTCTGTCTGATTATAATTGACCGTAATTACTGAAACGAGGGGTAGTACCACTGTTGTTTATTATATTCAAACGTTCTCTTTTTGGATAAACGCTGTCAATGTTTTGAACAAAATGCGAAAATCAGTTAACAGATCGTGTTTTTTTGAATACTGTACATCCAAGCCAATCCGCTCTTCTGTACTCATATCAGAATGCCCTCTTTTTGATACCTGCCATAAGCCAGTTAATCCTGCGGGGGCTAAAAAACGCGCACCATGATTTTCAGTTACCAATTGATCTGCTTCATAAACGGGCAACGGACGATTACCCACCAGAGACATTTCTCCTTTAAGAACATTAAATAACTGTGGGAGTTCATCAATACTATATTTTCGGATGAATTTCCCAACCTTAGTAACGCGTGGATCATTGTTAAACTTAACGAAGGTAGCACCAGAACCATATTGGTTGTATGTTTTTAATTCGTTTAATCGTTTATCGGCATCTGCGTACATAGATCTGAATTTCCAAAATTTAAATTTCTTGAAACCCGCGCCGATTCGATTAGAACAATAAAAAATGGGTCCTCTGGACTCCAACCTTATTGCAATTGCAGTGAATAACATAATCGGGGAAAAAAGTATCAATGCTACTAATGCCCCCATGATATCAATCAATCTTTTTATACTTTTGGCGCCATATCGCGTTGATCTAGTAGAAGAAATGGGCAAGTCTTCAACAGTATCAAGCACCTCTTCTTTATTTTCCCAGTGATAATTCAGCACTAATTTTAAACGATTGCAGTCAATAGGTTGTATAAAATAATCGTCGGCACCTGCAGCAATATAATGTTCGCCTAGCCCCCAATGTATTCTTTCTGAGATAACGAGAACAGGCATTTGCCTAAAACTGGGATGATGATTGATTTGGTTTAACAGCTTAAGGCGATTATCATCGGCCCATTTTGCGTTAAAAACAATCGCTGTGCGACCGATAACCGGGTGTTCTAAGCGACTTTCGAGCCATTCAATAGCAGATTCGGCACTTGTAACTAAATGATAGCGAAACGGTAATTGATCTGTATGATCCAGTTCGATTACTTGGGTTATACTATTTGCGACTCCTATAAAAAGTACTGTATCCTGAAATTGATCTGTAACTAGATCTAGTAATTGATCTTTATTTGATTGTATGTAAACGGTTGCTCCCATAACTGTGGATGGCGGTAACTGGCTATTTGATGCGGTACTTGTTTACGTTTTATTCAACTTATGACTTAGATGCCATTCGTTTTCAATAAAATATAAACAAATACGCTGAATCAAATAATTACCAGCTTGTTAAAAAATTCATGAGAAGGGATTAAATAATTCAAGCAGTAACAGGTTCGATCAAGACATGATCGCCTTGCACAACATTCGGAATAGCGACCGGATAGTCCAAACTTTGTGCCTTGTTAATACCTTTAATTTGATTCAATAAATTGCTTGGAGTTGAAATGTGCCAAACGCCTGGTTGCTGAATAACTTGAGATGCTGGCGATAGTAATATGACCGGAATATCGGCATACATACCACTATTTTTTAGGAATTTTAAAAAATCGGGCGTAGTGCTATTTATATTTTGGTCGTTGTCTGCCAAAATAAAATCAGGCTTTTTCCCTCGTTTTAACCAGCCACTTGCCTCTACTTTATTGCGGGCAGTAAGGACAGTAAATTCATCCGATAAAATAGACTCATATATTCGTCTAAGGTTATCTCGATGTTCAATCAGTAGTACATTTTTCTTCATAATAATAATAATCGGTATAATATGTAATCGGTAAAACTTAAATAACTACAGAATATACATCGGCTCTGTAGGCTTGTACATAAAAATCGTAAGGTATGTATCCCATAAGTCTATGCACAAAACCTAACTACGCTTAGTATAATAGCATTAAACAAGCCAATCGTACTGCGGTAGCAATATTTGACTATCAATTCAATGGAAGCATAAATAGAACAACGATGAGTTTGATTGCAACACGAAGAAAAAGAAAATAGCGGAACACTACCTTCCTTAGCAAAAGTATGGATTAAAAAATAACTACTCATTGAGGCTTTAAAAAAAGGTCTCAAAGAATTAATTATCAATAAGAAAAAATCGTGCCAAAACTGGGGGAGATTAAAAATTTAAAAAATTTTTAATAAATCGGCAGCCGTAGGGGGGCTGTGGGTGGATTAATATCAAGATGCAAAGGTAAAGGATTAATATTTAAAAAGAATATGAATTTTACAAGAAAAGGTAAAAAAATTTTTTTTGTTATAATTTCAACTTTATTGCCAAATTTGCGCTTCCAAAAAAATACAATGAAAAGATAAAATTATGCAGGAAAATATTGTATCTATTTTGCTTTGGACTGGAATCGTCGTTGTATGCTATGCTTACCTAGGATATGGTATAATATTATTTGGTCTAGTTAAGATCAAACGTTTTTTATACCCGTCCCCGTTAAGCCTTAAGGAGACGCAGGTTAAGCACAAAGTCACATTTATCGTATGCGCATTTAACGAATCTGGGTGGATTGCTGAGAAAATCAAGAACTCGGTGGGGCTTTATTTTCCCACTAATCATATTCGCTTTATTTTTGTCACAGACGGCTCTTCGGATGATACGCCACAACGCGCAAAGTTAACATTTGAGGGGATCAATGATTGCCCAACTTGGCATATCTTACACCAACCTGAACGGCGCGGCAAAATTGCAGCATTTCATAGGGCTATGCTTCAATATGGAAAATGGGATAATGTCCCTGATAATCAACATATTATCTTGAGTACCGATGCCAATACATTACTCAATTCGGTGGCTATTGAAAAGATTGTAACCCATTTTAACGATCCTAACGTAGGTGCTGTAGCTGGCGAAAAACGGATTCGTATGGGCGAAAAAGACGCTGCAAACTCCGCAGGGGAAGGTATTTATTGGAAATATGAAAGTTTGCTCAAAAAATGGGACGCCGAACTATGGACTGTTGTTGGTGCCGCTGGCGAACTTTTTGCGTTTCGAGCCGAGGCTTATGAAGCCGTACCACAAGATACATTGGTGGAAGATTTTCACCTCACGATGCGGATTGCTCAAAAAGGTTACCGCGTTGCTTATGAGCCTGATGCTTATGCCGTTGAGTCATCTTCGGCCTCTGTAAGTGAGGAAATGAAGCGAAAAGTGCGCATTGCTGCAGGTGGATTGCAAGCAGTGGTAAGGCTGGCACCCTTGCTTAATTTTTTCAAATATGGGACGGTCTCCTTTCAATATATTTCTCATCGTGTTTTGCGTTGGACACTGGCACCGCTGTTTTTGCCAATTATTTTCTTGACCAACGCATTCTTGGCTTTTAAAGGAAATACGTTTTATTCTGCTCTTTTTATCTTACAAATTATCTTTTATACCTGCGCTTTACTTGGTTTTGTGCTAGAACGTCGTCAACTCAAAATTAAAGCATTTTTTATCCCATATTATTTTTGCCTCATGAATTACGCTATGTACGCTGGCTTTTTCCGCCTTATACGCGGCAAGCAATCGGTAATTTGGGAAAAATCAAAACGGGCCGATGAACAGCAAGGGATTATAAAACAATAAGTTAGATATTTAGAAACAATTAATTGCAATTCCTTGCTAAAAAGAGTAAAAATTCCTTGTGGCAGCCTTACCTTTGCCCCCCGTTCCTTAGGGCCGGTGTCGGAATAAAGGTACGATTGATGCATATCCTTTGCCCTCAGATTTCCTCTTTTTTCGCTTAAATAGATAGACTATTCGCCCGAAAAAACAGAAAATCTGATGCCAAAATCTGATGCCTGAATTTGTACCTTTATTCCAACACCGTCCCTTACTCAAATAAATCGAATATACTTTATGTACGCAGACCGCATTGCTCCTTTATTAAATATTTCCTCCAAACGCATCCAATCGGTAATCGACTTGCTAGAAGATGGTGCAACCGTGCCTTTTATCGCTCGTTACCGAAAAGAAGCTACTGGCTCTTTGGATGAGGTAGAAATTGCCGATATACAAGACTGGCTCAAAAAACTCAAAGAACTCGACAAACGTCGTGAAGCGATTTTAAGTAGTATCGAAGAGCAGGGTAAACTTACTCCTGAACTTCGAAAAGCAATAGAAAACGCGAGCACAATGACTGAATTGGAGGATTTGTACCTCCCTTATCGCCAAAAACGTAAAACACGGGCTTCAGTGGCCATTGAAAAAGGATTGGAGCCACTGGCTAAACGGATTTTTACACAACGCGACCGAGAAGTGGAAAGTATTGCCACTTCTTATCTCACCGACCAAGTAACTTCCGTAGATGATGCCCTTCAAGGCGCACGCGATATCATGGCTGAATGGGTCAGCGAAGACCTCAAAGCGCGCGATAAAGTACGCCGCCATTTTACCAAGGGTGCTGTAATCAGTTCCAAACTTGTAAAAGGCAAAGAAGCAGAAGCCGCTAAATATCGCGACTATTTCGACTGGAATGAACCGCTCAAAAACTGCCCTAGCCACCGCTTATTGGCCATGCGCCGCGCCGAAGAAGAAGGTTTTTTACGCGTGGGTATAGCGCCCGAAGAAGAGCAAGCCATACATGATTTAGAAAATATTTTCCTCATAGGATCGGGGGAAAGTACGCAGCAGGTACGCATGTCGGTGAAAGATAGTTATAAACGCCTGCTACAACCCGGTATTGAAACAGAATTTCGCAATTTATCCAAAGAAAAAGCCGATTTAGAGGCTATTTTAGTCTTTGCTGATAACCTGCGTCAATTATTGCTTTCCGCTCCATTGGGCGAAAAACGTGTATTAGGTATCGACCCAGGATTCAGAACTGGATGCAAAGTAGTCGTATTAGATGCCAATGGAAACTTAGTCAAAAATACAGCGATTTATCCCCACGAACCACAAAATAAAGTATTTGAAGCACGGGCAGAAATTGAAAGCCTAGTCGAGCGCTACCAAATAGATGCTATTTCGGTCGGAAATGGTACGGCTGGCCGCGAAACAATGGACTTCATCCAGAAATCAAATTTTGGCCGTGCCGTAGAACTCTTTCAGGTCAGCGAGGCTGGTGCATCTATTTATTCCGCTTCCGATGTGGCACGCGAAGAATTTCCGAACGAAGATATTACCGTTCGGGGAGCGGTTAGTATTGGACGAAGGCTGATGGATCCTTTGGCGGAATTGGTTAAAATTGATCCGAAAAGTATAGGTGTTGGCCAATACCAACACGATGTAAACCAAACACAACTCAAAGATAGCCTCGACCGAACAGTGCAAAGTTGCGTGAATGCTGTGGGTATTAATATCAATACCGCGAGTAAGCATTTATTGACCTATATTTCTGGTCTTGGTCCAGTTTTGGCGCAAAATATCGTGAATTACCGCGCCGAAAATGGTGCTTTCCGCCGCAGGAGCGATTTAAAAAAAGTAGCCCGTTTGGGCGATAAGGCTTACGAACAATGTGCTGGTTTCTTGCGTATCCGCGAGGCCGAAAATCCACTTGATAACACAGCGGTTCACCCCGAACGTTATGATGTGGTGACACAGATGGCCAAAGATATCCAATGTACTGTGCCGGATTTGATCGCAGATCGCGAACTCCGCCAAAAAATTGATCTAAAAAAGTATGTCAAAGCAGATATTGGTTTGCCCACGTTGCAAGATATTTTGAAAGAATTGGAAAAACCGGGTCTCGATCCACGTGGTTCGGCTAAAGCATTTGAGTTTGCCAATGTCCGTTCTTTGGATGATTTATCCATTGGTATGATTTTACCCGGCATTGTTACCAACATTACGGCGTTTGGCGCGTTTATAGATATTGGCATAAAAGATTCTGGTTTGGTACATCTTTCCCAAATGGCAGATAAATTTGTCAGAACGCCATCCGAAGTAGTTACTTTGAACCAACAAGTTACTGTTCGGGTATTGGAAATTGACTACCAACGCAAACGAGTAGCACTCAGCATGAAAGGCATTTAAATTATGTACGTTTCTCCCACATATCGCCTCCGGCTTTACCGCGATTTTAAAGCTATCGATCCCAAAGATCCATATAGCGTGATCCGGTATTACGAGCAATATGAAGAAGCATTGAATACCTTGGATTTGGATGAATACTTGGATTGCACGCTCGGCTATACCGATGCCTTGTTTGAAGCAGACGAATATGGTCGTCACATTGTAATGTGTGACCATTTGATTGAATTGGTGATGCGCGAAAGCATGACTTATTTTGGAGGCGAAGATATTTTTGCTAAATTATTGTTTCGTAAAGGCGTTACTTATTACAATTTAAACGATCATGAAAATGCGCTTCGGGTATTCAAATCCGTCGCAAAAATTGCACCCAATAACCCGCAAACCAGTATTTTATTATACAGTTGTTTGCGGCAGGAAACACCTCCCAAAAGGTTAAAATTCCGCGCTTGGGGGCTTTTATTCTTTTTGCTCTCAGCCGTTTCGGCGGGTACTGGCGGGTTAGTTATTCAGCCGTTTTATCCCGATTGGATGAACATTTCGACCATAATTACCATCGTACTCTTTGTTTTGGGTGGATTCATCTACCTTTACGGCGAATTGGACCATTATTTATGGTGTAAAAAGACAGTCCATAAATGGACTGTACTAACGTGATTTCATGAAGGAACTTATCAAAAAATGGGTCAAAAGCATCCCAATTGCGTTTACCCGTAACCAACAATACGACCAGCAAACCCAAAAAATCATCGCAAAGGTTTGCCATTCCACCACCAATTTTATTGATGTAGGATGCCACAAAGGCGAGGTATTGGATATTGTATTGAAATTTGCGCCTCAGGGGCAACACTATGGTTTTGAACCTATCCCCAATTTGTTCCAAGGTCTGGTTCAAAAATATAACAACCAAAATAATTGCACCATCGCTGATATAGCCCTGAGCAAGGAAAATGGCACGGCTACTTTTAATTACGTGGTATCTAATCCTTCTTATAGCGGCTTGCGCAAGCGCGCATACGACCGTAGCGGTGAGCAGGATACGACAATTACGGTAAAGACACAAAAACTGGATGATTTTTTACCCGCCAATTACCGCCCCGATTTGATAAAAATAGACGTTGAAGGAGCGGAACTATTTGTATTGGAAGGAGCAGTAGAGACGCTAAAAAAATACCACCCTGTTGTTATTTTTGAGCATGGGCTGGGGGCATCGGAATTTTACGAGGCGACTCCGGAACGTATTTTTGATCTTTTTGAGTCGTGTGGTATGTCTATATCACTTATGGCGCATTGGTTAAAAGGTTTGCCTCCAATGGGCAAGGCGGAGTTATCAAGGCAGTTTCATACAAAATCCAATTATTATTTTATCGCGCATGCGTAAACCTTATCTAAAAAATTTCGTTTCTAAATATACAAGATTAAAAAAAATGCTTGATCTTTGCATCCAATTAATATGACGCACTTTAATATCTATACTGTTTATTGTTGTTGCTGTTGTCCGATAATCGGGCAAAGGGCATCGCATTTCATTATATAGTGACATGTAGATATTAGTCATATATTTAAATATGCACAAAAGCCCTTTCCCGGATCAGTTCCGCGAAAGGGCTTTTGTTTTTTATTACATTATTTTTTCGTAAGCAATTAGGAACATTAGAAAATGCAAAGTTTTTTACAACATTTAGACGAAGAACAAGCACGGTGTGCCGGCACTACGCCATCGGTCGTCCTAGCCAATACCTTTGCTGATGACGTGTATGAATGGCTATTCCCTGTATCAGGTGGCTCGGCGGCTGGTGCTGCTGCGACGCGTTATAAGGACTTACAAGTGCAGTTACAGGCATTGCTGCGCCCTTTATCGGTGCAACTGACTACGTCCGTGGAACAGGTATCTAACCAGTTTTTTTCGGCAGTCCCCGTTGTTTACGAACAATTAATTCAAGATGCCGACGCATTTTACCAATATGACCCAGCAGCCACCGATATTACCGAAGTAATGGCGGCTTATCCAGGATTCAAAGCCATTACGGTCTATCGGTTAGCACACCAATTACACCTGCAAAAAGTCCCCTTGTTGCCTCGTCTTTTATCGGAGTATGCACATAGTAAAACGGGGATTGATATCCACCCGGGTGCTACGATTGGTAATTCATTTTTTATCGATCACGGAACAGGAGTAGTTATTGGTGCCACAACTATTATCGGTAACCATGTCCGTATTTATCAAGGTGTTACTTTAGGTGCATTGCAGGTAGAAAAATCATTGGCCAATACTAAACGCCACCCCACGATCGAGGATAATTGTGTTATTTATGCCAATAGTACCATTTTGGGAGGAAACACTACGGTTGGTCACGATTCCGTTGTGGGCGGTAATACTTGGCTCACCGCCAGCGTACCACCATACTCTATTGTGGTACACCAATCAAAGGTAAAAGTACGCACCCGAGGTTTGGAAGAACCTATTCATTTTGTCATATAATCAAACAAATAACTATCACAATATTATGAAGGCAAACAATATTTTAGCCACTATTGGCAACACGCCACACGTACGCATCAACCACCTTTTTGGCACAGACCATGAGGTATGGATCAAACTAGAACGCGCCAATCCAGGTGGCAGCATCAAAGATCGTATTGCATTAAGTTTTTTTTAGGTGGCAGTATTAAAGATCGTATTGCATTAAGCATGATTGAAGCCGCCGAAAAAGATGGCACGCTTCGTCCCGGATCCATTATTATTGAACCCACAAGTGGTAATACTGGTATTGGTTTGGCCATGGTGGCAGCAGTAAAGGGATATGAACTGATACTGGTCATGCCTGAAAGTATGTCCATCGAACGCCGCAGGTTAATGGCTGCTTATGGTGCTAAATTTGATCTTACGCCACGAGAAAAAGGAATGAAAGGTGCCATTGAACGCGCAGGCGAACTGGTACGCGAAACACCCAATTCCTGGATGCCGCAGCAGTTTGAGAATGAGGCAAATATTGCGGCGCACAAGGCCACAACAGTACCCGAAATTCTCGCTGATTTCCCTGATGGCCTCGACTACCTCATTACTGGTGT
>JAAFHO010000817.1 GCA_013297575.1 Chitinophagales bacterium | reverse complement strand
AGATAATATTGGCACCACCAGGTATTTTGCCCAATCAGACAGGAGGTCCATATACTTTGAATATGACGGGTACTACCACACCAGGGTTGACATTCTGCTACACAGTGGAGGTACACGAAAAACCTTTGGCTCAAAACCCTTTATTCGTCCATAGGGATACATTAGATAAAGGTTGCCGCACGATGCCGGAATGCGAAGATTTGCAAGGAATTTGCCTTACGCCTACTGGTGATAGTTTGTTCTGCGATGACGAATCGAGGTTACAGTACACCTTTACAGTGACCAATCCGTCTAGCAGTAATATATCTATCAGCCACATTTATTTCCAAACTTACGATGATGACGAGTTGGAGTTTGTGGTACAGCCCTTAGAGTTGACACCTGCATTGGCTGCGGGACAAAGTATTACATTAACAGTACCTATATTTACATCGGGTATTCCAAACCTTGGGGATCAGTTCTGTTTTGACCTAAACGGTTATAATAATCCAGTACTACTTCCTCAGTCGTTGAGTTGTAACAATACTTGTTTAGATATTCCATCGTGCGCTTGCCATACTTGCGACACTTGTTGCACGATCAGCAATATCGACCTGCATACTGGCCTTAGTCCCAATGGAGATGGTTTCAATGATGTTTATCAAATCGAAACAGGGGGTAAAGACTGCGGTATCATCGAGTTCACTGTATTCAATCGTTGGGGCAATGTTGTTTTTAAATCCACTGACTACCAACAAGATTGGGCTGGCACCAACAAGAATAACGAGGAATTGCCGGAGGGTACCTACTTCGTGCTCGCTGTGGTGAAAAGCGCGGGAATTGTCAAGACCACTTTTGTGGATTTGAGGCGGCAATAGTACGTTCGTTGGGGTAGGTTTATGGGATAAATACCAACAAACCTACCCCAAACCCAACATTATTATCAAACACAACGATCATTTACTATTTAACACAATCAAGTTATGTTGTCATTTAAAAAATACATATTCATTTTTATATTAGTGTTCTTTCGCCTCGCTATTCAAGCCCAGCAAGAAGCGATGTTCACCAAGTACATGTTTAACTCTTTATCCATCACACCTGCGTATGCGGGCAGCCACGAAGCCTTGCGTATGTCGGGGCAAATTCGCCGACAATGGTGGAATTTTAAAGGAGCACCCCTTACTGGTTTGGTCAGTATAGATGGTGTAAGCCGCGATACACGAGCAGGCTGGGGCGCATTAATTGGTTACGAAAAAATAGGTCTGTATCAAACCCAAGAATTGCACGGTAATTATGCCTACCGTTTTGAAATGGGCGAAGGAAAAATGGCTATTGGTATTAGAGCCGGCGGTACCTTGTACCAAAACAGCCTTACCGATGCCGATTTGGGGGACCCCGGCGATGTAGTTTATGCTGCAAATACGTCGTTTTTTATTCCTAAAATGGGGGTGGGTGCGTATTATCAAGACGAACAATGGTATTTTGGTGTTTCTATCCCAACGGCAGTATCCATCAAATCGGGGCGGGAGTTTTCCGTTTCCGACGATAAATCCTACCTGCGCCGACACTATTTTGCACATACCGGATTCATTTTTGAGGTAGATAAAGGCTTATTCCTCAAACCCTCCTTACTACTCAAATACGTAAAAGGTGCGCCTGCTCAAGCAGATTTAAACATACAAGCCTATTTCAATAACCTGCTTGGACTTGGGGTATCCTATCGCACCAATGATGCGGTTGTTTTTATGGCCGAGGTGTATCCAATGCCCACCCTCAGAATTGGGTATTCATACGATTTTACGACCAGCCGACTGCGTTATTACGGTGGCGGTGCGCATGAAATTATCGTGAGTTACGAACTCTCCAATGAAAAAAGGTCGCGCTCTATGCGGCCTGGAAGATCAAGAATGAGAGATATAAAACATTTTTAATCTTAAAAGTCTATTAGTCACCACCAACTATACAGTAGCAATGACCAAAAAAATTATTATACTATTGCTCATCAGTTTTCTGGGTAAGGGCCTTCTTGCTCAAGTAGAAAAAGGCGACGAAGCATACGAAGAATTATCGTATTTCAAAGCCATTGAATATTACGAGAAATCTTTGCAAAAAAAGAAAGACCCAGCTGTCGCGCTGCGATTAGCACACAGTTATCGTTTAACCAACAATACCGAATCTGCCGAGCAGTGGTACGAATACGCCATCAATAGCGGGCAAAACAACCCAGAAGATCGACTTTTTTATGCAAAAATGCTACTATCCAATGGCAAAACAGCCCAAGCCCGTTTACAAGCAGAGGCATTAACGGCCATTAATGCCAATAATTTAAACGCCCTCAATATTATTAAGGCTTGCGATATCCGAGATATTCTGCTCAAGGCAGGAGATCAGTATATCGTCACGCCTGTTGCTTTTAATGCCCCCGGTGCCGATTTTTGTCCTACTTATTGGAACGACAACATCTTTTTTACCTCCGATCGGGGCGAAAGTGAGGAAAAAAGCAAATGGACAGGTAAAAATTTTACCTCTATTTTATACACACCAATCACAGGTGGGGGCGAAATAGAACGCTTGAAAGGCGAAATCAACAGTAAATACGACGATGGTGCCGCTGTTTTTTCTGCAAATGGCGAAACGATGTATTTTACCACGCAAAACACCAATAAAGGCAAAACCAGATACAGCAAGGATAATACCAATCAAATGATGATTGC
>JAAFHO010000818.1 GCA_013297575.1 Chitinophagales bacterium | reverse complement strand
AAACTGCTCCAAAAGGTCGTAAAATGGGCCACGCAGGCGCCATCGTTGGTGGTGCAGAAGATACTGCTGCCGCTAAAATGGCGATTATGAAAGAAAATGGTATCCATGTAGTGGACAGCCCAGCGCAAATTGGCGCAACAGTAAAAAAAGTGTTGGGTAGATAATTCCTGCCTTTAAAGGTGCAGTGCACCGTAATATTTGTAGCAATGGTGCGGGATCCGCGTTTTGAAGGTGCAGCGCACCGCAATATTAAATTTAATGTTACGGTGCGCTGCACCTTCAACCATGATTTGCCGGTTTTTGCTACAAATATTACGGTGCGCTGCACCTGAAATTTTTACAAGAAAGCGCTCTATGCATAAAAGGGTCAAAACTTGCTAAAGCCTGAATTGACCTAAAGATATGTAGCAAACGTATCCTGAAGGGGTTGAACGCAATGAAACGCTCTCAATACGTTGATGTTCAACTACTCCGTAGTTGTTAAAAATACCCCCTTAATCCTCCGAATTTATTCGGGGCTATTCACGTTTAACCACTTCGTGGTTGGTATAATACCGCTAAGTTAATGACATCTGGCAAAAAAAGTCGCCCTGACAATAGTCTAATACAGTACTCCGACGAACATAAAGGTATCAATAATGCCAAATTTAGGCGCAAAAATGCTTGAAATGACGACACCAAGCCCCGACAATTTTGCAAACTTTTAAAACTAGCCATCGGCCATGACAGAACACCACCACAATCCACCACCCCAAATCACACAAACAGATTTGGATGGCGTAACTGCCCTCAACTACGAAAAAGAAAAAGCACTCAAAGCCACAATCGTCAATGATTGGCTGCCGCGTTATACCGGTACCCAACTCAAAGACTTTGGCCAATATATCCTGTTGTGCAATTTTGGCGGCTATGTCAAAATGTTCGCCGAGCAACACGGTGTAGAAATCACCGGACAAGACCGCCCGATGCAAGCCGCAACCGCCAATAATATCACCATTGTCAACTTTGGGATAGGCAGCCCTAATGCGGGGTTAATTATTGACCTGCTCGAAGCCATAAAACCCAAAGCGGTCTTGTTCTTGGGTAAATGCGGCGGTTTAAAAACAGGAAAAAACGCCATAGGGGATTTTATTCTCCCTATTGCAGCCATTCGTGGTGAAGGTACCAGTAATGACTATCTGCCGCATGAAGTACCTGCACTGCCTGCATTCGCGCTGCAAAAAGCCGTTTCTACCACCATCCGCGATGCGAATAGCGACTATTGGACAGGCGTGGTTTATACCACCAACAAACGTGTCTGGGAGCACCGTGAAGACTTCAAACAACGCCTCCGCGACCTCCGCTGTATTGCGATTGATATGGAAACGGCCACTATTTTTGTCGCCGCATTTAAAAATCAAATGCCAGCAGGCGCCTTATTATTGGTGAGCGATATGCCAATGACCAACGATGGAATCAAAACCGAAGCCAGCGATAAAAAAGTAACGTCTAGTTTTGTCGATAACCACCTGAAAATTGGGGTAGATTCGTTAAAACAATTGATGAATAGCGGTTTGACGGTGAAGCACCTCAAATTTTAAGCCTTCATTTCCAACAAAGCCGAATCAGAACTGCCGTAATGCACCGGAAGCCCTGCTTTATCGGGTAATACCAGTGTGCCAATATGCGCAAATCCGCTACGGATATAATAGTCAATCAGGTGCTGATTGTCCGACCACGTATCCATTCGGATATATGTACGACCATTTTCGGCGCAAAAACCTTTAGCCCACTCGATAATGGTTTGCAGAATATGTTGCCCCCTGAAATCATCGTGGGTGACGATACGATGTAGATAAATCGCAGGATCAGCGTCTTTTTCTAGCCAAATCAGTGGATCATTGTTCGTATGAACAAAAATACAGGCCACTTTATCGCCCGAAACCACCTTCCATTGTCGGCCCTCGTCAATATCCTGTTCGACCAATGCGCGCTCAAAACCCATCCAGGCTTTGTGAAACTGTTGCTTTTGGTAAGCGATCGCCATATCGTAAAACTCAAAAATAAGGTCGATATCGGCTGGATTACAACGGATTACCTTCATAGATGACTCAAATGTGCTGGTAAAGGAATGTCTTTACTAAGGTCGTCGGCAATAGGTGTAAGGCGCGCATTGGAAATTGGGATAAGCCCCGACCATATCGGCAAGCCTTGATCGGCTTCGTCATCGCTGGGCTGGCCGGAGCGCACTTTGGCCGATACTTCTACCAATTCAAACCTCAACAAAGTCGTTTTTTGTACTTCTTTCGCCGTCATTGGGCGGAGGTATTCCCAACTGCCGGGTACTATTTTACTGGTCAATTCCTTAAAAAATAAGGCTTTTTTGTCGTAATCATCAATTTTTACGGCATTAGAAAAAGCGATCACTGACCGATAATTCACTGAGTGGTGAAACGCCGATTTGGCGACGACCAACGCATCGGTAATCATTACGGAGATACAAACGGGAATCCCTTTTTCTATTTCGCGCAAAAAATGGCTACCTACCGAGCCATGAATATACAAATGGTTGTCCTCGCGGACAAATGCCGTTGGGATGGAAAATGGCTGCCCATCCACAGCATAACTGACGGTACAAAAAAGGGCTTCATCCAAAATGGCGTGTACCGTGGTTGCGTCGTAGTGCATACGCTTATTGGCGTAACGACTGGGTGTGG
>JAAFHO010000816.1 GCA_013297575.1 Chitinophagales bacterium | reverse complement strand
CAGTGACTGGGGCAATAAGGTAGTTACACAGATTTCGGAGTATTTACGCACCAAAGACCCCAGCCTAAAAGGGTATAGTCGCAGTAGTATTTATAATATGGTTTCGTTTTTTGAAGTCTATTCTTCGCCTCAATTTATGCAGCTTATACAAAATATTGAATTTGTGCAGACAGAAACTGCACAATTAGAATATGTTGATAATCAAGAAAGTATAATTGTCCAGACAAATTCTGGACAATTCTCTACAACTGTCAATATGTCTCAAATCCTGCTTGGCATCAATTGGAGTATGCACACTGAAATTCTTAATAAATGCAAACTGATTGAGCAAAAATTATTCTACATTCTATATGCTCAAAAAGAAAGATTAAACTATCGTGAACTTCAAAGAGCCATCAAAACCAATACATATGCCCATGTATTGAAAGCCGAAAATAATCAATCGGTAGGAATGAAAACGACCTATCCTGCATCCAATTATTTGTTTAAAGATGTGGCTTACCTTGATTTTTTGGGCTTATCCCAACGGCACAGCGAGAAGCGTTTACAAAATGAAATTCTTGCCAATATGAAAGATTTTATCCTGGAATTAGGCAAAGATTTTCTTTTTATTGGTCAAGAGTATCCACTGCAAGTAGGAGGAAAAACTTATAAAATTGATTTACTTTTTTTCCATAGGGCCTTACAATGCTTGGTAGCAATAGAATTGAAAGCAACCGAGTTTGAACCAGCATATATGGGGCAATTAGAATTTTACCTCGAAGTATTGGATAATGATGTAAAACGAAGCAACGAAAATCCTTCCATTGGAATTTTGCTTTGTAAAGAAACCAATAGAGAAATAGTTCGATACGCACTGAACAGAAGTTTAAGCCCTACTATGATAGCAAAATATGAACGTGAATTAATACCCAAAGAAGTGCTTCAAAAATCATTAAACGAATTTTTTGATTTTATAAAAAAATAGCATGGAAAGTGCAATCATATAAAAGTGTGGAATTTTGCCAATTTTTATACTGAGCGTTGTTAGGTTTTGTGCATAGATTTATGTGGCACTGTAGGATTTTCATGCTCAAAACCTACAGAGCCGAAGTATTAAAACACAATATTGTCGGCGCAACCCAAGTCACGCCGACAATACATCACCACCTACAAATAAATAGTATAACTCACCCCGCCAATCGTCACTGTCGCTTCATTATCGCAAGTGCCATTTCCAAAATCAATGGCGTAAGTTTGGCCATTGAGGGTTACTGTGCCGCTGCCTTTGCTGAACCAAGCGCAATTATTGGCCTTGTTTAGCGGAACAGTAATCGCAAACGCGCCCGTTTCGCCATTGGCTAAAGCGTATTGTGAAGTACCTGTTACCTCATACACATCATCGTTCCAATCCCAAAAAGTAATATATCCTTGGGTTTGTTTGAACAACAAAGCCGATTCCACAGTGGACTCTGCGCCAGTGGTTTCTGTGCGTTTAAGATTGGTGGCGGTAAGCCCAAAACCAAAGCCAGTTGGAGAAGATGTATTGGAAAATGCGAGACTGCCGTTCATTTTTACGCCATTTTCGCTATAATCGGAATACGTTATGGACGAACTTGTGCCTGCTTGCCACAGTTTGCCCAAGTTAACGGCGTAACTACCCGCCCTTTGTACGCCCAACGCATCGGTGCAGCCGGAGCCATAATCAAAAGTAAGCGTTTTGGGAAAACCAAGAGGGTCTGCGGGTACAGAAGTCACCGCACCGCAGCGGTCTTCTACGGTATTGGTCGTAAAACCGCCTGCTTTTTCTTGGTTACCTTGTCCGGTGAGGACGCTGCTGCGCACAAGACTATTGTTGGTTTGCAACATTAGGGTAACTTGATCCAGGGTAGCCTGTACCTCGGCGTTGGGTTTTTCCTCTTTTTTACAGGAGGCGATCGTGAACGCTAGAGCGGCGCAAATAAGCGTAAATACGGAAATTTTTTTGAGTAATCGTGTCATAAATCGGTGTTTTAGCCAACGTTTAGGCTGATGAATAAAAAAATACTGTTGCCAAAATGAACAGCATTGCCAGTAAGAACGCCCTAAGAACGATGGAGGTAACAGCCAGATTTTAATTTAAAGGGACTTTAACGAATGATGAAATTATTCAACTATTCACTGCCATTACTCGAAACTTAAGTGACCCATCAACAGAATTGGCCTATTGTCGGGTGTGATTGAACAAATCAAATATCGTTAATTTAAGGGAATCCTGACCCTGATAAGGGTCAAACTTGAATAGCCACGAATGCAATTCGTGGTTCGATGTGAAAGTGTACGTTTGACAACCCTGAAGGGGTTGAACTTAATGAAACGCGCATAATACGTTGACGTTCAACCACTTCGTGGTTATTAAACATCCCCCTTTGATCCCCCGAATTGCATTCGGGGCTATTCAAGTTTAACCACTCCGTGGTTGGTATATCACTAAGTTTCGGTTATATTGCTATTGTTCTAGCAATATAACCCATTGCCGCAGCCGTCCCACCTTTATTTTCTTCCAAATACTGCTCCGTTTTTTGAGCAGCCACTTCCCTTAAATCAGGCTCCAAAAGGCACGTCAGTATCTCTTCTAATTCGCTGCTATTGTGCACACAGAAAGCACCTTGATGCGCGATAAGTTGCTTTGCTTCCTCAAATTTATGGTATTTAGGCCCAAAAATAACGGGCAGTCCGAACGCCGC
>JAAFHO010000815.1 GCA_013297575.1 Chitinophagales bacterium | reverse complement strand
TCCTAATGGGCGCATTGTACAGCCCATGGGCAATACCGTTCGAATTGCCCCACATCCATACGGACTGGTGCTTTCGCCGGATGGTTCCGTGGCTGTTACGGCCAATTCGGGCAACCGCCCCTTTTCCATTACGATCCTCGAAAATCCAGCCAGTGGACAACCCAAAGTACGCCAAATACCCGAAGGTGCAGTCAATGACCCTAACTTATTGGAAGATGTGTTTATGGGTTTGGCGATCACGAATGATAACCGCTCTGTGTGGGTATCCGGCGGCAGTGCAAACAAACTCTTTCGCTACGACTTGCAGACTGGCACAAAAATAGACTCTATCCTTTGTGCACAGCCCGACAACCCCGATGGCTATTTGGGCGATCTGACGCTCACCCGCAATGGTCATACATTATACGTATGCGACCAAAGTAATTTTAGGATATTGGTGGCCGATACGCGCACGCGCAAAGTGCTCCATTATGTACCTGTGGGGCGTTATCCTTTTGGCATTACCCTTTCGCCCGACGAGCGCACTGTATTTGTGGCCAATGTGGGCATGTTTGAATACAGTCCGCTCAAAAATTTAAAAGAAAACGACCTAAAAGGTACAGGTGCGGATTTCCCCACCGCTGCATTTGGCTCGAAGGAAATGCGGGAGGGTTACCAAAAGAACGGCCTTGATGTGCCTGCGCTTGGAGATCCCAATGCCCCCGAATCTTTTTCTGTATGGGCAGTGGACATCAGCGGAGCGGTGCCTAAAGTGACAAAGCGTATAAAAACAGGATTTTTGGTGGGCGAAAAAATAGATGGTATTCCGGCTGTGGGCGGTGCAAGTCCCAATTCCTTGGTGGCGAGTAAAGAGTTTGTTTTTGTGAGCAATGGCAATAATGATTGTATTTCAATCATCGACCTCGTAAAAGGTACGGTAGTGCAGAACATTTTTCTAAAACCATTGCCACAATTGCCCCGACAAAGAGGTGTCATCCCATTTGGATTGGCACTTTCGCCCGATCAAAAGCGATTGTATGTGGCCGAATCCGGTATCAATGCAGTAGCGGTAATAGATGTACCTACAAAGCAGGTGATCGGGCATTTGCCTGTGGGTTGGTTCCCTTCCAAATTAGCCGTTTCACCCGATGGCAAAAAACTCATCGTCGCCAACGCCAAAGGTTATGGCAGCGGCCCCAACGGTGGTTATACCTTCAAGGAAGGCGCCGAAGGTTCCTATATCGGTCACCTCATGCACGGCTCTGTTACTATGCTCGATATTCCTGCCGATGCAGCACTACCCCAATTGAGTCAACAGGTATTGGACAATAATTTTCAGGTAACACCGACCAATAGCCCCAGTTTAGATGCCAGAAAAACAAACCCAATTCCTTTATATGGCGGTGAAAAACAAAGCCCAATCAAGCATATTGTGTTCATTTCCAAGGAAAATCGTACTTACGATGAGGTGTTTGGTCAAATAAAAAATGGTAAGGGCGATCCTGCCATTGCACGATATGGCTACAACCGAACTTTTTCCAATAACAAAAAAACGGCTACCGTAACCAATGCTACCATAATGCCCAACCATTTGTCCTTGGCTAACCGATTTGGGATATCGGATAATTTTTATGTGGATAGCGATCATAGTGCCGATGGACACCGTTGGCTGGCCAATACCTACCCGAACGAATGGATGGAAACCAATGTATCGGCAGAATACGGTGGGCATCGCGATGTAAAAATGGGTAGTAAAGCGAAAGGGCAATTTTCTTGGACGGGTGGTGCTGGTGCTATTTTTCCGGAAGACTATAACGAAGCGGGCTCTCTTTGGGATCATTTGGATCGGAACAAGATTTCTTTCTACAATTTTGGTTTTGGTACCGAAATGGGCAGTAACATGACCGATTCTACGATGAAATACTATGGCCAAAAAGTATTGGTCAATTTCCCAATCCCTGGTCCACTGTACGGGCGCAGTTCCGAAAAATATGCTACGTTCAATATGGCTATTCCCGATCAGTTCCGAACGGAGGTATTCATTCAAGAATTTACGGACAAATGGCTATCTGGAAAGGAAACAATGCCGCAAGTTATTACTTTAATGTTGCCCCAAGATCATGGGGCGGGCGAACGGCCACAAGCAGGTTATCTGTACCGCGAAAGTTATATGGCAGACAATGATCTAGCCGTGGGGCGAGTAGTCGAGTTTTTGTCGCATACGCCCTACTGGAAGGAAATGGCAATCATTATTACGGAGGATGATGCACAAGATGGTCAAGACCACGTAGATGCGCACCGCAGTATCCTGATGGTATGCTCTCCGTATGCAAAAAAGAACCACGTAAGTCATACACATGCTAGTTTTGGTAGTATTTTCAAAACATTTTGGCAAGTGATGGGTGTGCCCTACCTGAACCAATACGATGCTAGTGCTACGGATTTGAGTGATTTATTTACCTCAAAACCTGATTTTACGCCATATTCAGCCCTGCCGGTTGACATTCGTGTGCTGGATCCGCAAAAACTACTTACTCCATTTGATGCGAAGTTTGATTGGAAGTCGTTACTGGAATCGCCTAAATTGGACAATGTGGAAGACTTCATTAAGGAGAAAAAAAATTAATCGTGTCCAATTCTTTAAGTACAAGAAGCACGCGTAAACAATAGTTTACGGTGCTTCCAATCGTATTTCTTTTACATCAATAACATAATCAAAACTCTTCA
>JAAFHO010000814.1 GCA_013297575.1 Chitinophagales bacterium | reverse complement strand
CTACCAAAAAATAATCATTTTAAAGATGATTGAACAATAGAAAAGGCATATCGAGTAATTGTATTCGGTATGCCTTCTTTTAGTTTACAGCGTTAAGGAATGAAAAGCAACAATCAAACACGCGAATTCTTACCAATTCCACAGTATTTCTATATATATCGCTTTTGTTCTCTTGAATCTTTCTACCTTTGTGGTCTATGTCGTTTATTAAATCCATTTCAGGTTTTAGGGGAACAATTGGTGGCCGCCCCGGAGATAACCTAACACCTCAAGATATTGTATCCTCAGCCGCTGCGTTTGGGCAGTGGGTGTTGAATACCACCGGTAATCCCAAAATAGTCATTGGGCGCGATGCGCGTATTTCAGGCGAAATTGTTAGTGCATTGGTATCCAATACATTGCGTTCTCTGGGCATATCCATTGTCGATCTCGGATTGAGTACAACCCCTACTGTAGAAATAGCGGTACCGCTGGAAAATGCAGGCGGCGGTATTATCCTCACTGCCAGCCATAACCCTAAGGAATGGAACGCGCTCAAACTACTCAATCATAAAGGCGAGTTTATTAGTGCCGCCGATGGCAAATTGGTGCTCGAAATAGCCGATACAGGGGCTATCGAGTACGCATCTGTTGATAATTTGGGATCGTACCGTACGGATGACTCTTATATCAAAAAGCATATTCAAATGGTGCTCGATCTGCCTATTGTGGACAAAGCGGCCATTCAAGCCAAAAACTATACGATTGTTGTAGATGCGGTGAACTCCACTGGAGCACTATCCGTGCCGCCATTGTTGGAGGCATTGGGCTGCAAAGTAATCGTGATCAATGGTGAAATCAATGGTGAATTTGCCCATAATCCAGAGCCACTGCGCGAAAACCTGAATGATCTGAGCAAACAAGTAGTACGTCAAAAGGCTCAAATGGGTATTGCCGTAGATCCAGATGTGGATCGTTTAGTGTTTATGTGCGAAGATGGCGAATTATTTGGGGAAGAATATACTTTGGTCGTAGTAGCAGATTATGTTTTGAGCAAAAAAGTGGGCAATACGGTTTCTAACCTTTCGAGTAGTCGTGCCTTACACGATGTAACGGTAAAAAGAGGCGGCGAATATTTCGCTTCAGCCGTAGGTGAAGTGCATGTTGTAGAAAAAATGAAAGCCGTAAATGCGGTGATTGGAGGAGAGGGCAATGGTGGTATTATTTACCCTGAATTACACTACGGTCGCGATTCTTTAGTAGGAATAGCCCTGTTTTTAAGCCATTTGGCCAATGCAGGTAAACAAATTTCTACATTTCGCCGTATGTATCCAGAATACCGGATGGCTAAAAACAAAATTCAACAATCGCCTGATATTCAATTAGATAAAATATTTGAAACCTTAAGCCATAAGTATAGAAATGAACGCATCAACCGCGAAGATGGCCTAAAAATCGACTTTGAAGATGGCTGGGTACACCTCCGTCCTTCTAATACTGAGCCGATTATCCGTATCTACTCCGAAAGCGCATCCGAAGTGGTGGCCAATAATTTGGCTAAAAAAATCATGCAGGATATTCAGGAAATGAGGAATTAATACCGCTGTTTTTATTCATCCTTCTAGCATTAAATTTATGTTCAATTATGCAAAGAGTTTACTTCGATAATGCTGCCACTACTCCCATTTCAGAGGAGGTAATTAATGCAATGTTGCCTGTTTTGAGGGGACAATTTGGCAATCCATCTAGTATCCACGCCGAGGGTAGAGGCGTACGATCGTTGTTGGAAGCGGCGCGCAAAACCGTTGCTAACTGTATTGGATCCAGTACAAGTGAAGTGTTTTTTACTTCGGGAGGCACAGAAAGTAATAATATGGCGATCAAATGCGCCGTTCGTGATCTTGGGGTGACCCGCATTATTAGCAGTCCGACCGAACACCATTGCGGCACACATGCTATTGAGTCTGTAGCACAGCAAGGTGTGGAGGTTGTTTGGCTTTCTGTTGATGCATTCGGGCGCATCAGTTACGATGAACTAGAAACTGCTTTGCAAAATGGCGATGGAAAGGTCACTTTGGTTTCTATTATGCACGCCAATAACGAAATTGGTACAATGATAGATTTGCAACGCGTAGCAGATCTTTGTCAACAATACAAAGCGTATTGCCATTCAGATACGGTACAAACTTTGGGGCATTTCCCGATCAATGTACAAGACACATCAGTGCATTTTATCTCTGGTGCGGCACATAAGTTCCACGGCCCAAAAGGCGTTGGTTTTATTTATATCAATGGCGCTACTGCCGTTAAACCATTTATTGATGGCGGTGCTCAAGAACGCAATATGCGCGGTGGCACCGAAAACGTATATGGTATCGTTGGCTTGGCTAAAGCACTGGAATTATCCTATAACGATTTAGATGCTCGCATGGCACATATACGCGATGTACGGGCATACATGAAAACACAATTAGAAAATACCTTTGAGGATATTCGGTTCAACGGCGATATTGACGGAGATAGTCTCTATACTGTTCTCAATGTATCTTTTCCGCCTTCTCCACGGAACGAAATGTTACTGTTCAATATGGACATTGCAGGCATCAGTGTCTCGGGCGGAAGTGCTTGCTCAAGTGGTGCCGAAAAAGGTAGCCATGTATTAGAAGCCATCCAAGCCGATCCTGAGCGAAAAAGTATTCGGTTTTCCTTTTCACATTACAATACCCGCG
>JAAFHO010000813.1 GCA_013297575.1 Chitinophagales bacterium | reverse complement strand
TGAAATGGACTGATCTGCAGTCGTGAGTGTATTGTCTTTTTGGCAAGAAGGCAATACAAGGGCTAGAAGAAACAACACTGTTGCTCCTCCAAGGAATAGATTCTTCATGTATAAGATATTAGAAAATGATGTAAACAACTATAAGGGTATATATGGCTAAAATGGTTGCATGGACATTTTGAGAATGTTCTAAAATTACCTGCTGTTATCCCAATCTGTCAATAACCACCATTTAACCGAATGGCAAGAAGGACTACATGACAGTGTATTTAATAGTCGAAGAATTGCTCTTTCACATCAATTTTGTGTATGTTCCATTTCAAGGCCAATTTTTTATTTTAACATTTTGGCGATGCACCTATTTTTGTAGAGCAATATTGTTTGAAAAAAAGCATGTATTGGGCAATTAAAATACAATATTGTTTATTTTATAAAATTATTATTGCAATTTTTTAATTTTGATTATTTTAATTTTGTAAAATTGCAAAGAGTGCCAAAAAAAAATTTTAAAATTAATATTCGGATACCCGCAAAATCGTTACTTTTGCAATCCTAATTAGTAAGACAAATTTTCAAAAGTATTGCTTATTCAAGGTGTCAACGGCCTTTTCAGTTGATATGAAATGAAAAAAAATACAACCACATTATCCATAATTGCTACTGCTTCGGGGTTCGGTGCAGGGCGTGGTGTTTTTTCCGTAACGGCATCCCGTTCGGTTTTATTAATTTCCTATCCATATCCCCGTCGAGAACGACGATAATTACTTGCTTTTATAGTTCCTTAGCGTATAATTATGCCACTGTTTTGCAGCGGGCATAGTATTTTTTTGTTTTTTAAGGTTTAAATTCAAAAGCCTTAATACAAATTAATTTTTCCCTAAATGAATATTCATTTTTTCAAGGTTATGGTGGCCTCCGAGGTGCACCTTGATTTTGCGCCACTCATTTGTTCCGAAATGGAAGCTTCTGCCCGAGCGCGCGGCACAGGTATTGCCAAGCGGTCACATGAGTATCTCCAGCAAAAAATGCTGGAAGGAAAGGCGGTTATTGCATTCTCACTCGAGGGCGAGTGGGCTGGCTTTTGTTATATCGAAACATGGAGCCACGGACAATATGTCGCCAATTCTGGCCTGATTGTCTCGCCTAATTTTCGCAAAAGCGGATTGGCACGACAAATTAAACACAGCATCTTTGAACTGAGCCGAACGAAGTATCCCGAATCCAAAATATTTGGGCTTACTACAGGACTTGCGGTGATGAAAATCAATTCCGAATTGGGATACGAACCTGTTACGTATTCCGAACTCACTTCGGATGATGCTTTCTGGGCCGGATGCCAAAGCTGTGTCAATTTCGATATCCTGATGAGCAAGGAGCGGAAAAATTGCCTTTGTACTGCTATGTTATACGAACCGCTTCAGGAGGCTACCCATTCACAAGACTATACCCACGCTAAACATGGATCATAAAAAAGTAGTACTCGCTTTTTCCGGTGGCTTGGATACCACTTATTGTGCGATTTACCTCCGCGAAGTATTGGGCATGGAAGTACATGCTGTAACGGTGCAAACGGGTGGTTTTTCGCCACAAGATCTGCTTCAAATAGAAGCCCGCGCCAAGGCATTGGGCGTAGCATCCTTTTCAATTGCTGATGTTACCCAGCAATATTACGATCAATGTATCCGATACCTTATTTATGGTAATGTACTCAAAAACGGCACTTATCCCTTGAGTGTAAGTGCAGAAAGGGTGAGCCAAGCTATTGCGGTTGCCGAACATGTAAAAACGATAGGAGCAAGCGCAGTAGCGCATGGGAGTACGGGCGCGGGTAATGATCAAGTTCGTTTTGATATGATTTTCCAAAGTCTTGTTCCCGAGGCAGAGATCATTACTCCGATCCGAGATCAACGTTTGAGTCGAGAGGCCGAGATTGAGTTTTTGAAAGCATACGGCGTTGAAATGGATTTTACCAAAAACGCATATAGTATTAATAAAGGACTTTGGGGTACTTCGGTAGGTGGTAAAGAAACACTGACCAGCCACCAACCCTTACCGGAGGATGCTTGGCCTACACCTCTAACCAAAAACACACCTGAATCCCTTGTTTTGGCATTTGAAAAAGGTGAACTCAAAGCGATCAATGATCAAGTTTTCGCGCATCCGGCGGAAGCTATTACGCATTTGCAGCATATCGCTCAACCCTTTGGTATTGGCCGCGATATTCATGTGGGTGATACAATTATTGGTATCAAAGGACGTGTTGGTTTTGAAGCCGCCGCTCCGATAATTATCATAAAAGCGCACCATCTATTAGAAAAACATACGCTCACCAAAGGGCAATTGCATTGGAAAGATCAACTTTCGGCTTGGTATGGCAACTGGCTACACGAGGGACAAATGTTGGATCCAACGATGCGCAATATTGAGCGGTTTTTAGAAGATACACAAACAACTGTAACTGGTAAGGTCTTTGTGACCTTGCACCCCTACCGCTTTACACTGGATGGCATCGAAAGTCCGCACGACCTGATGAGTAGCCGCTTTGGTACTTATGGCGAAATGAATAAAGACTGGACTGGTGACGACGTACGGGGTTTTGCCAAAATATTTGGAAATCAAACGGCTATTTATAACAAAATCAATGGTTTAGGGTATGGATAATGTGGTGAAAGTTGGCATTGTAGGTGCGGCAGGATACACAGGAGGTGAACTTATT
>JAAFHO010000812.1 GCA_013297575.1 Chitinophagales bacterium | reverse complement strand
AATACAAACAGATATCCCTACTGAAATACCATGTGGTAGGGAAAATAAAAACGAGCAAAACAGCACAACAAATACCATATCTGTTAAAATCGCCCCCAATCCAGCCACCAATACCATATCCCTCTCCTTTGATAAGGTATTTGAAGGTACAGTAGCAGTAATCAGTCCCTTAGGCACAGCAGTATTCGAGCAGCAAGTTAGCGGCGCACAAGTCTATCAAATCAACTTACCCGAATTACCTTCTGGCAATTATTTTATCCGTTTGCAGGGCAATGATGGGCATACACGGGTCGAGCGACTCGCTATTATCCGATAATTGAACGATCCTTTTTAATTTATAATACATCGACACATTGTACTGGGTTTCCCCAAGTACAATGTGTCGAATAAAACTATACACCCATGTGTCGAATCATACTTTTATTTATCTATATCACCCTCTTCGTTTTTATTACCGTTCCTGTTACCGCACAAGACAAATACGATTACAATTGGTTATTGGGTTATGGTCCTGCCGACCCCGCTAATTTTTTTGGTGGTAGCCATATCAATTTCTCGGATGGCAACCCATCTATTTCCTATTTCCCGCTCGCCGGTAATGTACAATTGGATGTGCCTTGTTCCATTTCGGATAAGGATGGCCATCTTCAGTTTTATACCAGTGGTTGTACCATCCGAAATGCCGCACATCAAGTGATGGAAAATGGCGATAATATAAATGAAGGGGTGTACCACAATTATTCTTGTGGCAATACCACAGGAGATGGTTATTTGAACCATAATGGTATGACATCGATCCCTGTACCCGGACACGAAGGGCAGTATTATATTTTTCATATACGGCCACGAAACATAGATTTCCTTACCGAAACTGCTACCGATTTTCTATATTCCATAATAGATATGAACGAAAATAATGGCTTGGGTAAAGTAGTAGAAAAAAACCAAATATTGCAATGGATAGACACTTTGGCCTTATCGGTCAGTGCTGTACGGCATGGCAATGGCCGCGATTGGTGGATCATGACAGGAAATGCCTTCAAATCTGAGTTTTACCGCTATTTAGTGAATCCATCAGGGATACATGGCCCCTACAAACAAACTGTTGCCAATGGTTGGATTGATGGCCATTACCTATCTACTCAATGCCATTACTCCAATGATGGTAATAGATTTGTTCAGTATAGTGGTGAATCTCCTGCAGCTTTTATGCTTTTAGATTTTAATCGTTGTTCAGGAGACATTTCAAATCCTGTTAGAATAAATATTCCTGAAGATACCATTATTTATCCAACCTGGTTTTGTTTTTCACCCAATTCTCGTTACCTGTATGTGTCCAATGTAGCCTTGAAATTATACCAATTTGACCTACAAGCGGCCGATATAGAAGCCTCCAAACAACTGGTTGGGGTGTTTGATGATTTCCGTTCACCAAACGGCTTGCCCACCAATTTTTATCATTTAACCCTAGGCCCCGACCAAAGGATTTATATGGGTTGCCCCAATACTGTAAATTTTTTACATACCATTAATAAACCAGATCTACAGGGGCTTGCTTGCGATTTTAGGCAGCATAATGTAGTATTAATTACTAATAATGCATTCCATCTCCCCAATAACCCCAATTTTCGGTTATACCAGCAAGAGGGCAGTGGTTGCGATTCCTTGGCCATAGAGCCACCCTTAGTAGCGCAGTGGCGCGACGAACAAGATAGTCTGCTCGGTAAATTCACGGTAGGCTTTACGGAATATTCGTACCACCAACCTGTATCGTGGTTTTGGGACTTCGGTGACGGAACAATGGACACCGTACAAAATCCAGTGCATACCTACCCCACTCATGGTGACTATACGGTATGCTTGGTTGCGTGCAACGCCTTGGGTGTATGCGATACCTTATGCCGAACAGTAACCGTATTGGAAAAACTAACCAACACCCCACCAGAACTGGTACAACAGGGTGATATATTGGTCTATCCCAATCCCGCTCACGATGTATTAACGATTCAATTCCTAGAAAATCCAAGCCAAGATATCGAACAAGTCACGATTATAGATGCACTAGGCAGGGCAGTACTACAGCAAAATATTCCGCTGGGGCAATCCATAATTCAACTAGATATCCGCAAATTAACGGCAGGCCCATATTACTTGACGGTGCCGAATAAGGGGTATATGGGGCGGTTTTTGGTGCATTGAGAATATTTACCTGGTCTTTCGCTGTTAAATGGTGCTTTATTTATACATTTGTGATTGATCTTTTAACCCATACATCGACACATTGCACCCACCCCCCAAGTGCAATGTGTCGAATAAAACTATATGCCCATGTGTCGAATTATACTTTTATTTATCTATATTACCATCTTCGTTTCTACTATCCCTCCTGTTGCCGCACAAGACAAATACGATTACAATTGGTTATTGGGTTATGGCCCTAGCAACCCTGCTAATTTTTTTGGTGGCAGCCATATCAATTTCTCCGAGGGCAACCCATCTATTACCTATTTTCCTCTTGCTGGCAATGTACAATTGGAAGTACCCTGTTCTATCTCTGACAAGGATGGCCATCTTCAGTTTTATACCAGTGGTTGTACCATCCGAAATGCCGCACACCAGGTTATGGAAAATGGCGACAATATAAATGAAGGGGTGTACCACAATTATTCTTGCGGCAATACCACGGGGGATGGTTATTTGAACCATAATGGTATGACATCGAT
>JAAFHO010000821.1 GCA_013297575.1 Chitinophagales bacterium | reverse complement strand
GTTGCTATAATTCTCCTACTTTTGCAGTATGAAAATTTCATTTATTCAAACTGCACTACACTGGGAACAAGTCGAAGCAAATCGCACCATGTTGGCGGCAAAAATAAAACCGCTGACGCATAGTTCCGATATTATCATCTTACCAGAGATGTTTTCTACGGGTTTTTCGATGAACGCTGAGATGCTGGCTGAAGCACCGGATGGCGCAACATTTCAATGGATAAAAGAGCAGTCGAGCCAAACTGGTGCTGCTATTACAGGGAGTTTTATTTGTACTGAAAATGGTCAGTATTTCAACAGATTAATTTGGATGCAGCCGGATGGTCAGTATTTTAAATACGATAAAAAACACCTTTTCGCATTGGCGGGTGAAGATAAAGTATTTACAGCCGGGCAGGAGCACTTATTAGTGGAGTGGAAAGGTTGGCGTATTCGACCATTGATCTGTTATGACCTACGCTTTCCTGAATGGGCGCGTCAACCTATTGACCCAACAAAGCAATACGACCTTTTAATTTATGTAGCCAATTGGCCACAACCACGAATCCATCATTGGAAAAGCCTGCTCATGGCTCGTGCAATTGAAAACCAATGCTATACAGTTGGCGTAAATATTGTTGGGATAGATGGCAAAGGATTGAACTACAGCGGCGATAGCTCAATTATAGACTGCGCTGGTCAGGTGCTTTCCTGCGCTGCATATTCAGAACAAGTAGTAACACTTGAATTAGATTTAGAAAAGCAGCAACAATACAGGGTGCAATTTCCTTTTTTAAAAGATGCAAGTACTTAACCAAAGGTGTGGCCTAATGGCTATGTACGCTGTTGTCTTCTACCCCTTCTTGTTGTTTTTTCCGTTTTCCATAAAATTTTGGATCCACAACCAACAAACCAAAGGATTCACAATCCTCTTTAGTGGTCTTGGCATGGTGTGCGCCATGTGCACGCAATATGGCACGCGAATAAGGGCTATCCAATTGGCGAAACCATTTGAAACGCTGATGAATATAAACATCATGAATCAAAAAATAGGTCAAACCATACAGTGAAATACCTACCCCAATAAAAAATACCCAAAAATATTGATCCGCCTTCATGCTACCAAACATATAACAAAAAGCAGAAGGAACGGCAAAAACTAAGAAAAAACGATCGTTTTTCTCCCAAAATCCGTGTTTAGCATGTTTTGGAAAATGATGATCTTCATGCCAATTCCAAAGCAAACCATGCATCAAATATTTATGCGTAAACCACGCTATAAATTCCATCCCAAAATAGGCCGCAAGGGTAACAAAAATATACAATACCATATTAATTGATTCTATGAATACTAAGTTCTATTAAATACACTGATTTAAATCGCGTTTTTATTCCGATTTGCCCAATCCTGCTTTATAGGTTTCCAAGCAACGCTGACGCGCAAAAGCATGATCAACTATAGGCTGTGGATACAATGGCGTTCCATACTCTGGCACCCATTTTCGTATGTATTTACCTTCTTTATCAAACTTTTTTGCCTGTTCCGAAGGGCTAAATATCCTAAAATAGGGTGCTGCATCTGTACCACAACCGGCGGCCCACTGCCATCCTCCCGAATTGCTTGCCAAATCAAAGTCTAACAATTTTTGTGCAAACCACGCTTCTCCTAAACGCCAATCCACTAATAAATGTTTAGTTAAAAAACTCGCCGTAATCATCCTCACCCGATTATGCATAAACCCTGTTGCCGCCAATTCACGCATACCTGCGTCCACAATAGGATAACCGGTTTTACCTTTTGTCCATTTAAGAAATTCATCAGGTGCATTGCGCCACTCAATGGCATCATAAGCGGGGCGGAAAGCATTTTTGGCAACATGCGGGAAATGCCACAAAATTTGGCTGTAAAAATCGCGCCAAATGAGTTCATTCAAATACGTCGCACTCAAATATTGCGCATTCCGTGCTTTTTCTCGAATACTAATTGTTCCAAACCTAAAATGAATACCCAACCGAGTTGTACCATGTATCGCAGGAAAATTGCGTGTTTCTTCGTATTTTGCCACTAAACTACGCGCCACCGTTATACTTGGAAAAACTTGTGACGATGGCTCAAACCCCATTACTTCGAGCGTAATTTCCGATTGGGGCTGTATTGGAGCAAAACCGCTAAAATATTTTTGGTTCGGGTACGATTTGAGGTAATAAGAAACAGGTTGGTCTTGACTAGCGATTTTACTCATTTTAGACTGCAACTTGGTCATCCATTTGCGGCTATAAGGCGTAAAAATCGTATAAGGCAGTTGATCGTCTTTAACCACTTCATTTTGTTCAAAAATAACGTGATCTTTGAAGGTTTTGAATTCAATACCCTTTGATGCCAATATTTCATGCACTTTTTGATCCCGCTCCAACGCGTATGGTTCGTAATCGCGGTTGGTAAAAACGGTATCAATCGTATAAGTTTGAGTCAGTTCAGTCCATATTTCCAATGGTTTTCCATAACGGACCAATAACGAACTACCCCGTTCCTCCAATGCCGCTTTTAATGCAGCAATCGTTTGGTGGATAAATGTTACTCGTGCATCTTGACGATCTTCTAGTTTATCCAAAATATCTTGGTCAAATATGAACAAAGGAAGTATAGACACACCACTTTTGAGGGCATGATACAAGCCGGCATTATCCTCTAACCTTAAATCGCGCCGGA
>JAAFHO010000811.1 GCA_013297575.1 Chitinophagales bacterium | reverse complement strand
TGTGCAAATTGGGTAAACCCGTTATTGTTGTCCTTATGAACGGCAGACCCATCGCTATTCCCGCCATCGCCGACAATGCAACCGCTATTTTAGAAACTTGGTGGCTGGGTATGGAAGCTGGAAATGCCATCGCTGATGTCATTTTTGGGGCTTATAATCCTTCGGGCAAATTACCCATGACCTTCCCTCGATCGGTTGGACAAGTACCAATTTATTACAACTACAAAAGTACCGGTCGCCCTTATGATCCTAATTCTAAATGGACGAGCCGCTATATTGACCTGCCCAATAGCCCTCAATGGCCGTTTGGTTTTGGCCTCAGTTATACTACATTCCAGTACAGTGAACCCGAAATTATGAACGCCAAAAGCGGTCAAATCTATTTGCAAATCAAGGTAAATGTAACCAATACGGGTAAAGTAGCCGGCGAAGAAGTGGCTCAATTATACGTCAGAGACCTCGTAGGTTCCGTTACACGACCAGTAAAAGAACTCAAAGGATTTCAAAAAATAATGCTCCAACCCGGCGAAACAAAAACCCTAACTTTCACATTGGGCAAAAAAGACCTCAGTTTTTACAGAAAAAATATGACTTTTGGCACTGAAAGAGGCGACTACGAAATCATGGTAGGCGGCGATTCTGAAAACTTGAAAAAAGTAAAAACTTATATCAATCGGTAGTGATGATCCAGCCGCCTTATTAACTAAAGCACAAACAATTGATTATGAAGCAAATATTTACAATTAAGCATCTCTTATTGCTCGCACTGATCCTATTTACAGGGATAGCTGCCACAGCACAATCGCGCATTACAGGAACGGTGAAAGATGGCCTCCTCGGCGAAACCATCGTTGGCGCAAATGTCGTGGAACGCGGCACAAATAATGGCACATCAACCGATGTAAACGGCAATTTTACCCTTACGGTCAAAGACCTGAACGCCACTTTACAAGTCAATTATACCGGTTATTCCGAATTGCTAGTACCGCTCAACGGCCGCACACAAGTTGACATTAACCTCTCCGAAACCAACAACCTCATCAACGAAGTGGTCGTGGTAGGTTACGGCGTACAACGCAAAAGCGACCTCACGGGTGCAGTAGGAACCGTAAAAGCCAAGGATATTGAACGTATTCCTGTGGCATCGGTAGAGCAGGCATTACAAGGAAAAATAGCGGGTGTCTATGTGTCACCTGCCAGCGGCGAACCCGGACGCGGTGCCACCATCCGAATCCGCGGAACGGGTACACTCAATAATGCAGCCCCACTTTATGTCGTAGATGGTATGCTCCTCGATGATGCCTCTTTTGTCAATCCGCAAGATGTGGCCAGTATTGAAGTACTCAAAGATGCTTCCGCAACGGCCATTTATGGTAACCGCGGCGCCAATGGTGTTATCATTATCACCACAAAACGCGGAAAAGCAGGTAAAAAAGCCGTTTTTACCATCAATTCTTATTATGGCACCCAAGAAATAGCCAAAAAACTACCCTTGGCCAATGCCGCGCAATTCGGAGAGATGTACAACGAACTAAAAGGCTCGAATTACTTTCCCGATCCATCTGCCCTGCAAACCACCGATTGGCAAGATGTGATTTTCCGTACTGCCCCTATTGCCAATACACAATTGGGCATGAGCGGCATTTGGAAAAAACTCAACTACAACCTTTCCGGCAACTATTTTAACCAACAAGGTATTTTGGATAAAACGGGTTTCACACGTTATACCGGACGTTTTAACGGCGAATATGCTATCCTAAAAAATCTAAAATTAGGTTCCAATATCGCTTATGCAAAAGAAATTAGGAAAAGTGTAGGCGGTAATATTTTAGGTTCTGCGTATCGTATGCCACCGGTTTATGCACCCCGCGATAGTACAGGCGACTTTACCGATCCTACTTTTTTTGGCCAATCCATTGGTAACCCCGCTGCCGATCTATTTTACAAAAACGACCAACGCACCCGCGTCAATCGCTGGGTAGGTACGATATACGCCAACTGGACAATTTTCAAAAATTTCACCTTCCGCACCAATTATGGTTTTGACCGCAGAGGTGAAAAATTCCACTATTTTGAACCCATTTTTGAAGTTTCCTCCTCGCAACTCAATAATTTGGAACGCACCGCCCGCGATACCACCAACGAACGCACTTGGCTCTGGGAAAACACCCTCACTTATGATAAAACTTGGGATAAAGTCCGGTTAAACGCCCTCGTAGGCCAATCCGCACAAGAATACAATTATAAAAAGCGCAACACCGTCAACGAAGTGCTACAGCCCAATGGCCAAATCCTACGCGACCGGGCCATGATGAGTTACCTCAGCCGGGTAAATGCGACGTTTTTCGACCGCTACTTGCTTACCGCATCGTTGCGCGCCGATGGATCATCCCGCTTTTCACGGAACAACCGATGGGGCTATTTCCCTTCTGTTGCTGCCGGCTGGAATGTAGCACAAGAGCCTTTTATGCGGGGACAAAAAATATTTGACCGCTTTAAAATACGTGCATCTTGGGGTATTACGGGCAATGATAAAATACAAGATTATCCGTCTTTGGGTATTATTAGCGACGAATTTTATGCCGTATTCAACGATACCATTCAAACCGGTGCCACCCTCGTCAATTATGCCAATGCCGATGTCCGTTGGGAAACCACCGAACAAACCGATATTGGTGTAGAATTTGCCCTTTTTCAAGGTCGTTTTACCACAGAAATAGACTGGTAC
>JAAFHO010000810.1 GCA_013297575.1 Chitinophagales bacterium | reverse complement strand
TGTTTTTCATGTTGTGGATAAATTTTCCTCCTAAACGCCCCTTTATTTTTTTAAAGTACTTTGAGGTCACAAATTAGGGGTGCTTTAACCGTGTCTTAACTGCAAGTATTAAGAAACTTGTAAAAATGGCCAATGAATACATAAGGTGGCGTAATCATGGTACCAGCACTTAAATAGCCTAAAATACCAATTCGGGAAGGCGTATATCATTTTATTTGTTAAATTAATTTCACACTTCCAAAATAAACACTATCTTTGCTTCACCTTATAAACACCAGTGTATTTCCTATACCCTGTAGTCATAAGCAATTTCTTTTTTACACAATTTAGACACTTTCAACATGATGCAACATGAATTCATTTCTGCACAATGCGTATGTTTTTTCAAAAATGCACCAAGATAAATTGAAATATTTATTATGGATTGTTTCCATCATCGGGTTATTGTTTTGTTTTTATGTCAATGGCCAAAAGGGTAGCATCCATGTTTCGGGCAACGGAAACAAGGAGGCTACGGCAATTGAAGCCGCGTCATTAGTTGATGATGGCGGATTATTGGTACAACGTAACGATTCAAAGATCAATAATGATAATCAACTTTCAAATATTGGTTCGGCTAATGCTGTCTCGTCTTTTAGTGTAGATTGCTCGACAGTCATTCGCGGTAAGATTTGGGTATTTGAGCAAAAGCGGTATCCCATAATGTCGGCAACACTCACTTCTCAATTGAAGGACGCAATCATTAAGACTATTCCCGAGAACGAAACGCCCACTTGTACCATAGCCAATTGCGAAATAACACAAATAACCCCATCAAGCGGACTATACAGCGCTTGTGTATGTCCAACATGTAGTACATATACCGTCACGCCTTCTTTGAATATTGACCCATTGAACGGAGTAACGGCTTGGGATCTTATTTTGATTAGCCGACATATTTTGGGTTTGCAACCATTAGATACACCCTATAAATTGATTGGAGCCGATGCAAATAAAAGTGGTACAGTTACCACTTTTGATAATGTAGAATTACGAAAGTTAATACTAGGGACGTATCAGGCACTGCCAGATAACACTTCATGGCGTTTTGTGGATAAAAAACAAGTGTTTACCAATCCAGCCAATCCATTTGCGGATGTCATTAGAGAATCTGTAGAAGGAGTAACACCTGGCAACCTGAGCGTAGATTTTATTGGAGTAAAAATAGGGGATGTAGATCATTCTGCTGTTCCGAATAACCGACCTGCATTCCAACAAGAACTACCTTTTAGTGTAGGTCAAGAGATGGTATCGGCCAAAAGCGAATTTATTACCCTACCAATTACTTACCAAGGTGACCAATCCCTAGAAGCGGTACAGATGGGGCTTCATTTTGATCCAACCTACTTGGAGTTTGTTGCTCCTTCGCAGGGTAATATTGAAGGGATTACTCCTGATTGCTTTGGATTACAACAGGTCAAACAAGGTAATATCGCTTTACTTTGGCTTTATAATCCAATTTCCAACGAACATCCTTTGCAAGCGGGTGACCAATTGTGCTACCTCACTTTCAAAGTGCTACAACCATTGCCTGAAAACGGAGACTGGTTACAATTGGGTGATCAAATCCTGAGTAGCACTGCATGGGACAGCCAAGGCGCCATCTATCGTCCTGTAGTACCTGCTGCAGTTGCTGAACGCACTGCTTCTGCGCGTCTATCTTCCAACAAGATCATCCAAGTAACTGCCGTACCCAATCCAACTCACGGAGCCGTACAACTCCAAATAGATGGAGGTGCGGGTATTGAGCGCGCTAAGGTTGGTTTATTCGATGCTTTTGGTAAAGTGGTACTTGTTCGTAACCTTCGTATCGCTCCCGGTCAACAAACGCTCGATTTGCCAGAATTAGTGGCACAGCCTTCGGGTGTGTATAATTGGCGGATCTGGAATGAGTCGATGCAGGTTTCGGGGATTATTGTTAAGCAGTAGTATATTGCAGTATCTCAAGTAAAGATAAATAATTGATAATGAGCCAATTGTCGGCGTGACTCGAAGTCACGCCGACAATACAAGCAAACTTGAGGGTTTCCATTAAAGACAAACAATTGATCATGAGACAATTGTCGGCGTGACCAAAAAAGTCACGCCGACAATACAAATCAACAATTTCCATGATAAAATATCTACTATTACCACTCTGTCTAACACTTTGCCTCGCACTTTCCGCCCAAAAACGCTATTATGTACAACCCACAGCCCAAGGCACAGCCACAGGTCTCAGTTGGACAGATGCGTTCCCACACGTACAAATCGCACTCGATAGCGCCAAGGCGGGCGATACCGTATGGGTAGCCGCCGGAATATATAAACCCACCACGGGCAACTTGCGCACAATATCTTTTGAGCCGAGAAGCGGGGTAAGGCTATACGGTGGTTTTTCGGGTGTAGAAACATACCTGAATCAGCGTAACTGGACGAGTAACCCCACAGTATTGAGCGGCGATATTGGCGTACAAGGCGATTCCTTGGACAATAGTTACAATGTAATCTATATGCAACTCCCCGATAGCAATACCGTGCTAGACGGGTTTGTGATACGTGGCGGTAATGCCAATTTTACAGGCACAACAGAGACCCGCGACCGCCGAAAATGTGGCGGCGGTATCTATATCAATGGCAAAGATTGGGAAGCATATCCCACCATAGCACACTGTACTATACTGCTCAATACGGCGCGCAACAGCGGCGGCGGT
>JAAFHO010000081.1 GCA_013297575.1 Chitinophagales bacterium | reverse complement strand
GATGTGAGTATCGATCAAGGTGGCTGTTTTGAAACCTCGGAGTTTACCTCGCACGATCATCCGACGTATGTGAAACACCAAATTACGCATTATTGCGTACCCAATATCCCATCGAGGGTAGCGCGTACAGCTTCGGATGCAATCAGTAATATATTGACTTCGCTGCTGCTAAAAGCCGAATCTGGTGGCATATTTAACCTGATTACTTCTCTTTCCGGGCTTCGGAACGGGGTTTATACCTACAAAGGGTGTTTGACAAATGTATATTTAGGCGAACGATTTGGCATAAAAAATACAAACCTGGATTTACTCATTACTTCTGATTTTTAAGGGAATGGCAAAGAAAGCGCAAGCAACAACCTCAACAACAAATACAATATCGACGAGTGATTTGGTGGATACAAAACATATTTCCATTAAAGGCGCTCGCACCAATAATCTTCGTAATGTAGATCTGCAAATCCCTAAAAATAAACTGATTGTAGTGACCGGTGTTTCGGGTTCTGGCAAATCGAGTATCACGATGGATACTCTTTACGCAGAGGGCCAACGCCGCTATGTAGAGAGTTTGTCCAGTTATGCCCGCCAGTTCTTGGGTCGGATGAAAAAACCAGATGTGGATTATATCCGTGGTATTTGTCCGGCAATTGCCATTGAACAAAAAGTGACAACAGGCAATAACCGCTCTACCGTAGGCTCCATGACCGAGATCATGGATTTTCTACGCCTCCTGTACGCACGTGTGGGTAAGTTTTATTCCCCAATCAGCGGCGAAGTGGTTAAAAAACACGAAGTATCGGATGTGATTGACTACCTAAAAACGCTTCCTGATGGTGCACGTGGTTATATTTTAATGCCGTTTTCCAAAAAATATAAAGAACGCTCGCTCCGGCAGGAACTCCAATTGCTGATGCAGAAAGGTTATACCCGTGTGGCTGCTGGCGATGAGATATTCCAAATTGAAGCCGTACTGGAAGACGCACATTCCGATATTATCACGGATGAACTGGGCGGCTTGGACGGTGCGGCTTATACTTACCGCGATACTTTATCGCTGTTGGTGGATCGTTTTGCGCTGCCGCTATCGGATGAAAGCGACTGGATGCGAATGGCCGATTCTGTGAATACCTGCTTTTACGAAAGCGAGGGCGAATGTAGCATTCGGGTATTGCAATCCGAGCCAGTACATTTCAATAACCGCTTTGAACTGGATGGCATTGAGTTTCCTGAACCAACGCCCCAACTGTTCAATTATAATAACCCTTATGGCGCTTGTCCCAGTTGCGAAGGATATGGAAAAATACTTGGCATTGACCCGGAGAAAGTAGTGCCAGACACCACAAAATCGGTGTACGATGGGGCTGTTATTGCTTGGCGTGGCGAAAAAAGTTCTGAATGGCTGGCTCCACTCCTCCAAAATGCCCATAAATTCGATTTCCCAGTACACCAACCTTGGGAAAAATTGACACCAGCCCAACAAAATTTAGTTTGGAAAGGCAATGCCTATTTTGAAGGTTTGGATGCCTTTTTTAAGGAAATTGAAAGCAAAACATATAAAATTCAGAACCGAGTTATCCTTTCTCGCTACCGCGGACGCACCTTATGTACTACCTGTGGTGGTGCACGATTGCGCCCCGAAGCACAATGTGTAAGGGTGGGGCCGCCAGCATCGGGCAAAAATATCAGTGAATTGGTATTGTTACCGCTGGAAGAACTCAAAGTGTGGTTTTTGGAACTGCAACTTACCGAATACGAGCAACAGGTGGCCAAACGGATCCTGATCGAACTCAATACCCGCCTGCGTTTTATTGTCGATTTAGGGCTTGGATATTTGACCCTAGACCGCGTGAGCAATACCCTTTCGGGTGGCGAAACACAACGTATTCACCTCACGCGTACCCTTGGGAGTAACCTTACTTCCTCTATGTATCTATTGGACGAACCGTCGGTGGGGCTACACCCGCGCGATACGGCGCGATTGGTCAGCGTTTTGAAACAATTACGCGATTTGGGCAATACGGTAGTGGTGGTTGAACACGAGGAAGAAGTAATTCGACAAGCCGATTTTTTGGTGGATATGGGGCCAGAAGCGGGTATTAATGGTGGATATGTCGTATTTGCTGGTAATTACGATATGATACATACGGCGGCACCGGAAAGCCTTACGTCCAAGTATTTGTCTGGCGAAATGTCTATCAGTTTGCCAGGAGTAAGGCGTACTGCTAAAGATTTTATCACTTTACGCGGTGCGCGGCAACATAATTTAAAAGATGTAACCGTGCGTATTCCGCTCCATACCATGACGGTGGTGAGTGGCGTATCGGGTTCGGGCAAAACCACACTTGTCCGCGATATACTTGCACCGGCATTGATGAAGCATTTGCCAGATAACGCGGGGAAACAACCGGGCTATTTTGAAGCATTGGAAGGGCCTGTGAAACGCATTACGGCGGTAGAATTTATTAATCAAAGCCCAATTGGGCGCAGTAGCCGTTCCAATCCAGTGACGTATGTAAAAGCATACGATTATATTCGCGACTTGTTTTCTAACCAATCGATGAGCAAAGTGCGTGGTTTTTTGCCAAAACATTTTAGTTTTAACGTGGAAGGTGGTCGTTGTGAGGCGTGTAAAGGAGAAGGCGAACAAGTGGTAGAAATGCAGTTTTTAGCAGATGTACACTTGGAATGCGAGGAGTGTAAAGGTCGTCGTTTCAGGAATGAAGTCTTAGATGTACAGTACAAAGGGAAAAATATTTTTGATGTGCTTCAATTGAGTATTGAAGAGTCATTGACGTTTTTTAGCGACCAAAAAGAAATTATAGCACGCCTAAAACCTTTATTCGATGTGGGTTTGGGTTATGTGCAATTGGGTCAATCGTCCAGCACTTTATCGGGAGGTGAGGCGCAACGCGTCAAACTCGCTTCGTTTTTGATCCGCGATAACGCATCGGGGCATATTTTCTTTATTTTTGATGAACCTACAACTGGGTTACATTTTCACGATATTCAAAAACTACTCAATGCTATGAATGCCTTAGTAGAAAAAGGGCATACCGTACTGATCGTGGAGCATAACTTAGAGGTGATCAAATCGGCAGATTGGGTCATCGATCTTGGCCCAGAAGGGGGAAAAGGAGGCGGGCGGCTACTATACGAAGGGCCGCCAGAGGGTTTGGTGCATGTTCCCGAAAGTTATACGGGGCAGTTTTTGAAAGGGAAGGTGTAGTACTGTAAAGGCCAAAAACTAAACGATCAGATCCCGTTGTTTTCGCCATCTCCAAACAGACCCGACCTCATCATCCGTTGCGGTGCCGTCTAGTTCAAAAGACAGGTGACGCAATACTTGTACAGAAGCGTTTTCTTCTGGTAATGTATGAGCAATAACGCTGGTTACTTCCGGGTGACTAAATGCTTTTTTTACCAATGCGGCGGCTGCTTCGGTGGCAATACCTTGGTTTTGGTAACGCTCGGCCACTTCATAACCGATTTCGACGCTGCCTTCAGGTGTGGGTTTACCTTTGAAACCGCAAGTACCTGCTACCCGCGCATCCAAGCCCTGAATCATAAAATACATCCACCAATCCTGTTCACCGGGATGCTCCAGCATATAATTGCGGGCAAAAACGAGCGCTTCGGGGAAATGCGTCCAGTTTTCGGCAAAATAAACCCCTCCTAATAAAGAAGAAAGTTCGTCCCAATTTTGGGCAACAGCGGCATCCAACATTTTTTGGGTAGCCGGCATCAGAAATAAGCGTTTAGTGGTGAGCATAATTTTAATGGAATAAGTAGCAAAACGGGGCAAATATAAATTGAATTGGCCACTTTATACGTTTGAAACGGAATAAAGTGGCCAATTTTAATTAAAAGTATTAATTACATTTTACTAAACAAACCATTCAAACGGCCTAATTCTGTATCCAATACCAACTGATACGTTCCGGCGGGCAAATCACCCAATTTAAGGCTAAATGCCGCAGCATTGCTTACTGTAAGCGTCCGAACTGTACGGCCTTCTGCGTTGAGGATGGTCACTGTTCCATACCCATTGATTACTCCGCCTGCTATGGATGCGCTGACCGACAAACCATCAGTAACTGGATTTGGGGCAAGGAACAACTGTGCTTTTACGCCGGGTGCTTGAAAAGTAGGCGAATCAGGACACTCAATTTTACCCAATTCATATACATCTTTACAGCCTGTAATTAAGTGATCTCTTACCACAAATTCGTAGTTCGTAGTTTCGTCACCTGCCAAAGGCCCTAGAATAATTGGTTGAGGCTGGGTATAGGCGTAATTGCCATAACTGGTGCCATTACCCGCTATATCAAAGCCTTGTGCGCCGCCGCCAGTGTGGTTAAATGTAAGCACTGCAAAGAATTGACCGCAAAGACACCCCGTCGTAAGTACTTGTAAATCAGAAATATTGCAATCAGGGTTGAACAAACAGGATGGAACAGGGAATTCTTTGGTTTCGCAACAATCGGGCATATCGACAATACATACTTTTACGACATCATTGATACCGCCATTATAGGGCATATTGGTGATGTTTAAAGGTAGTGCCGACAATGGGTAACTACCTAAAAATTGGTTGTTCACCCACAGTTTAAATTGTGCATTGCCTGGATTCGTGGTCTGGAATTTGATCGTTGCAGCATAAGTGGAATCGCCAGTACAGTCGCCAGTAGTGACAATGAGATCAAAAATATCGCAATTAACAGGCGTATTTATGCAAGCTGGCACTGGGAATTCCTTTATTTTACAGCAATTAGGGTTATCGTTGATGCACACTTTTACTACATCATTAGCACCGCCATTGTATGGGAACTGTTGGATGGTAAGTGGTAGCGCAGTTAAAGGATAATAGCCGATATATTGGTTGTTGGCCCAAAGATCGAACGACGCGTTGGTGGTACCTTGTACCTGAAAATTGATCGTTGCCACATAAGTGGAATCACCATTGCAAGCACCGGTGGCCACCGTGAGGTTGAAAATTTCACAATTAGCAGGCGGGTTAGTTATACAACTTGGCACTGGAAATTCCTTTATTTTACAGCAATTAGGGTTATCGTTGATGCACACTTTTACTACATCATTAGTACCGCCATTGTATGGGAAATTTTGTATAGTAAGTGGTAGTGCAGTTAAAGGATAAAAGCCGACGTACTGGTTATTGGCCCAAATATCAAACGACGCATTGGTAGCACCTTGTACCTGAAAATTGACCGTTGCCACATAAGTGGAATCGCCATTACATGCACCGGTGGCCACCGTGAGGTTGAAAATTTCACAATTAATTGGCGGGTTGGTGATACAAGCCGGCACTGGAAATTCTATTGTTTTACAGCAATTAGGGTTATCGTTGATGCACACTTTTACCACATCATTAGCACCGCCATTGTATGGGAACTGTTGGATGGTAAGCGGCAAGGCAGTTAAAGGGAAAGAGCCTATAAATTGGTTATTTGCCCAAACACCAAACGACGCGTTGGTAGCACCTTGTACCTGAAAAGTGATCATTACCACATAAGTGGAATCGCCATTGCAAGCGCCGGGTGCTACGGAAAGGTCAAAGATTTCGCAATTAGGAGGTGTATTGATACAAGCCGGCACTGGAAATTCCTTGATCCTGCAACAGTTAAGGTTATCGTCGATACAGACCTTTACTAAGTCATTGGCACCGCCGTCGTAAGGGAAATTTGGAATGGTTAGTGGGCGTGCATTGAGGGCATAAGTGCCGAGTAGTACACCGTTATTGGCCCAAACATCGAAAGAATCATTCGTGGAGTTTTGTACCTGAAAGTTGATGGTAACGGCATAGGTGGTATTGCTTTGGCAAGCACCTGTAGCCACTGTGAGGTTGGAAATTTCGCATTGAGCATGAGCAAAAAGGGAGGCGCACAATAGTACCGCCAATAGGGATAAACGCATGGTGTTAAAAAATTAATTGTTCGGTTTAGAAACAGTGAAAAATAGCAAGCATTGCTGCTTACTTGGATTATTAGCGCAGGAGTGTCTTTTCATAAAGGTTTTAAAAAGAAGGAAACATTTTTTTACGTGTTTTGACAAGATACAATGAACATCTAATCCGCGATAAACATTAACACTTTTCCTGAAAAAACAAAATGATATCTACAAATATTACGGGGCTACAAATATTACGGTGCGCTGCACCTACAACCTTGATTTTGTATATATCTTTGTTCGTCCAAAAAAAATGGCGTATAATGTCTAATGTTTTTTAGGGCTTTCTTATAATATTTTCAGGTGCAGCGCACCGTAATATTTGTAGCGTAATATTTGTAACGTAATATTTGTGAAAATGGAAATTACAGAAGTATTTTATCCAAAAGCGCGGACAGAATGGCGCGATTGGTTGGCCACGCACCATCGAGGTAGTAAAACCGAGGTGTGGGTACGAACATTTAAGAAAGCATCGGGGCAGCCCAGTTTGCCTTATGATGATTTGGTGGAAGAGTGCCTTTGTTTTGGCTGGATTGATGGCGTGGTGAACAAATACGATGAGGACAGCATGGTACAGCGGATTACGCCGCGCCGTAAAAAGACGTTTCTCTCGGAACTGAACCGACAGCGGATTTGGAAACTACAACGAGATGGGTTAATGACTCAAGCGGGTATTGATCCTATTGCCGAACAAATTGGCAGCCCCGATGATCCGTTAATTGTACCAGAATGGATCGAACTGCGGTTGAGGGAAGATCTGAATATTTGGTCAAATTTTCAAAATTTTCCCCATTTTTATAAACGTTTAAAAGTGGGCTGGATACTCGAAACTGGAAAACTAAGGAGAGAGGAAGCCGAAAAGCGGTTGAACTATTTGCTCAAAATGACGGCTGTCGGAAAAATGTATGGTACCCAACCATTGAAAGACACGTAATTATCCTAAAAGCAGCGCATCAATCCCCAATTTATACCAAGCCACCTGCTGCCAGGATAATTCCTTAGATTTGTTTTTTATCCAAAATAACAAGCACGCTCCGACAAGGAAAATAATTATTTGTGCTGTTTTTCCCAAATATGAATAACTTGAAAATGCATGGGCAATAGTAGCCAATAACAATAAAAAAAGTGCCAGAAGAAAAACCCCTTTTTTTCCCCAACGCAAAGCCAAAGTAGGCGTTTGGAGACCCGCATCGTAGTGCATATCCACAAGATCGTAACCCAATGATAATGCAAAAATGAAACAAAATCGGGACAAAACAAGCGGAATAACCTCGAAGTAATGAACGAAAGGAATCGCCATAAATAGCGTGGTGAATACCCAAACTAAGGATATAATAAGCGGCTTTGCAAATACAAATTCCCTGAAAATAAATAGATAGAATCCCCATAATACACCCACACCCAAAGCCATCAGTTGCAGGTGCTGGGGCAGGCAAAAAAAAGCAATTCCTGCCAGCCCTCCTAATGCCCAAGCCAACCACTTAATGGCTAATTCATTGTCGTTAAAATGGTAAGCAAAAGCCGTGGAAGCGGCCAGCCACACATCAAACCAATCCCATTGTGTTGTAATATGGACATAAGACCGAGATGAGGCGGATAATTTTAGGGCACAAGTAACGATCAGGCATAAGCGCAAAAGACTTAATGCAGATCCTTCACTTGTAGGCTGATGACAGTATTTCCGCGCCATTGTTCTTCTCGTAGGTTAAATGCAATATCGAAAGGGCGGTGTTTTACTAGATCAAATTGATCTGCCATTCCAAAGCCAATGGCACTAATTGTTGTAGTGCCTTGAATCAACGAAAAGCGGACATGATTATTCTCTAGTCTTCTGCTTTTACCTGTGTCTCTTACGCCTTTAGCGACAAAAACAGGATTCATATTTTCAGGGCCAAAAGGGCAAAAACGATTTAAATCTTTAAAAAATGTTGGTGTGATTTGCTCAAAAAGAATATCGCCCACTACTTCAACCGAAGGCTGCTCCGATGCTGCGCTCATATTTTTTTGCGCCCAAGCCTCTAGTCTTTCGGTAAAAACAGGCACATGTTCAATGGACATTTGTAGCCCTACCGCATGCGAATGACCACCATAAGAATGAAATAAATCCTCGCAAGATTGCATGGCAACGTACAGATCAAAACCGGGCACCGATCTGGCCGATCCAACAGCCATTCCATCACTTTCTGTAAGGATAACGGTAGGTTTGTGGTAGTCCTCGGAGATCCGACTTGCCGTAATGCCTACCACGCCTTTGTGCCAGCTCGCATCGAAAAGTACAATGGTTTTTGGGTTATTTTGGGCTATTATTTCCTTTACTCGCAGCCGAGCAGCCGAGGTAGCAGTAGTATCCATGGCTTGCCGTTGTCGGTTGCGGGTAATCAATTGTCCCGCTGCTTCAATGGCGCTATTTCGATCCACGGAAAGCATCAGTCGCACCGATTCTCTGGCATCGCCCAATCGGCCTGCTGAGTTGATTAATGGCCCCAACCCGAATACTAAGTCGTTGATTTGCAAAGGGTAATGTCGTCCGCTTTTGTTAATCAGTGCCCATATGCCAAGCCTTGGCGAGCGATTTAATTTTTCTAAACCATGATAAGCGAGAATCCTGTTTTCGCCTACTATGGGTACAATATCACAAGCAATACTCAGGGCGACAAAATCGAGGAGACCTACCAATTCTTCTGCCGGTGTGGTATTGTATAAGGCATACGCTTGCGCCAATTTGAAAGCGATGCCACAGCCACTTAATTCTTTAAAGGGGTAAGGACAATCGTCGCGTTTGGGGTCGAGGTTGGCGATAGCATTGGGTAACCCCCCTTCGGGTAGATGGTGGTCGCAAATAATAAAATCAATACTATAAGAAGATGCTTTTTTTACTTCTTCTATGGCTTTTATACCACAATCCATAGCGATTACTAAGGTACATCCCGTCTCGTGTGCGTATTCGACCCCTGCCATACTCACGCCATAACCTTCTTTGTCGCGGTCGGGTAGGTAATAATCGATATTGCTATAAAAATTACGGAGGAAAGCGTACATCAAAGCCACACTGGTGGTACCATCTACATCGTAGTCGCCATACAATAAAATACGCTCTTCCGACATTATAGCGCGGTTCAACCTGCGTACCGCCAAATCCATGTCTTTCATCAAAAAAGGATCGTGGAGTGCTTGAATATCAGGATGGAAAAAACGCTCTGCATCGGCTTTGGTAGGCATACCCCGTTGTACCAATACCGCCGCCAGTAAAGGGTCAATTTCTAATGATTTAGCCAGTTGGTTGGTGTCCTCGATACTAAATTTAGGATAAAGCCAGTTTTTCACTTCTAGGTTATTTTGGGGCAAAGTTATCATTTTTATCTGTTTTTTCTACTAACATAATAAATAACTGGTAATTTTGCACAAATACAATATTATTTAAAAGAGTAAATATATTTTTAAGTTTATACCAATATTTATACCAATGTTTAAATACAGTTTTTCGGGTGTATTTTTAGTGTGTTTTGCACTTCAACTTGTGGGGCAAACGGTACATATAGATTTGCTTAAAGGGCAAAATGCCTATTTAAAAAAGAACTATAAAGATGCGGAAAAAGCCTTTTCCTCTATAAAAAACAATGAAAAAGCGAGTTATAACGGCGGAAATGCCTTGCTCAAACAAGGTAAAAACGATGAGGCCGTAATATCTTATAACCGCGCGGCGGAACAATCGAAAAATCCTGTATCCAAATCAGATGCCCTGTTCAATACCGGGAATGCACTGATGGCGATGGGCAGTTATAGCGAAGCAGTAGTCGCATATCAAAAATGTTTGCGTTGTGCGCCCAATCGTGCCGATGCGAAAAAAAACTTGCAAATTGCAAAAAGAAATACTCCCCCCCTGACCCCCCTGCCGCCCCCTCCGCCACCCCCGCCGCCCCCACCGCCTAAAAAAGAATACCTCGATCAAGCGCGCCGTACGCAAGAGCCAATACCCGCCCCGTTATCACCTGACGCAGCGCGGCGTTTACTGGAATCGGCTGTGGCTCCAGTTGAAGAGGAAAGTGCCAAGCGGTACAGGCATCTGTCGCCGTCGAATAGGCCAACACGGAGTAAGAAGGCTTGGTAATATTTTAGGATAAAAAAATGTAAGAAGTACTTGTATATTAGTTATTTGTAACTACTTTTGTGGGGAAATAATTTTTTTTTACTATGTACTATCAACCTATTTTTAAGCAATCTATATATTTTGTACCCCGCTCCTTTCGAGTCTATTACATTTTTTTAAAGCCATCTAATACGTGTGGATCCAACAAGACAACTCGCACAAGCGCACTTATATTCCTACTCTTATCATTGCTTTCATCAGCGTTATCGGGGCAAGGTAGTTTTCAAAAAATCATTCAAGGCACAAGTGGTATTGAATTGGGTCGCCATATACTCGAAACCAAAAATGGTTATCTTATTGCTGGCTATACAACCTCTTCTGGTGCTGGAGCAAAGGATGCCTATTTGGTTAAAATAGACAAATTAGGTAATATACTTTGGCAACGCACTTATGGAGGTGCTTCAAATGATGCTTTCAATATTATCACAAAGGGTAACAACGGTGGATATTTAGTACTTGGTGATACCGAAAGTACGGGTAACGGGAGTACAGATGTGCTGCTTGTAAAGGTAGACGATATAGGAAGTGTTGAATGGAGCAAGACCTTTGGCGGTAGATTGGCAGATGTTTCGCCTGTGCATGGTGTGATGGTAAATTTGGCGGATGGCTACCTTGTTTCTGGTCAACAACTTTCAACACCCGACAATGGATCCACTACTGGTACGTATATGATCCGTTTCGATAATAATGGCAATGTCATTTGGAGCCGTAATTATGAATCTGCTAGTAATTATTTGGTCGCTAATTATGTAGAAGGAAATATCATTTATGCTGGAGGGTCTAATAACTACGATGCTTGTTTTGCTAAGTTTGACCTTAAGAATGGCGACTTAATTTCCTTGAAGTCTTATGGCGGAAGTGGTTCTGGGTCGCTTTATTCTGTTCGACCAACAGCCGATGGGAACTTTATATTGTCGGATGGAACATGGTCGTATAGTCGGCGTTATATGTCTTTGTGGGTAATGAAAGTGAATAAAGATGGGGATATTGCGTGGTCGAAAGTATATCGCAAAGAAAGTGAAAGTATTCGCGGTGCGGCAATGCCTACAGCCGATGGCGGTATATTTATCACACCTTACCAACCCAATCTTTTGGGCTCCAATGATGGTTTATTCCTTAAAACAGATGCAAATGGTGTGATTAAATGGAGTGCAAAATACGGTAACGACAATTCAGAAAATTTTATTAAAGGGGTTCCTACTTCCGACGGTGGGTGTATCGGTATCGGACGCGCCAATGACTCCAGTGGAAAAGAGCACGTTTATGTGGTCAAAACGAATAAGTTAGGTTCAGTTGATGATTATTGTGCTAAACCTAATACAGATATCATCACCGATGTTTTTACCCCTTATGTTAGTCGTGCTAAACTTGAAGATGCTACGCCTTTTACCCCCAAAAATTGGACGATCAAGAACACAGCATCCAAACTCACGATTAAGGATTACTGTAAGAAGGAGCCACCACCTAAAAAAGTAGAACCTGAAAAAATTAAAAAAATTACTCAAGTAGAACCTGAAAAAGTTAAAAATATTACCAACGTAGATCCGGTTAAAATCAAAAAGGGAGATGTACTACAAATCCCAAACCTCTATTTTGATGCGAATAAATCTGATATCAAGTCGGAATGCGAAAGTACACTTATAGAATTGTACAATTTCCTTTCTAAAAACCCAAAAGTAGTGGTGGAAGTAGGAGGACATACCAATAGTTTGCCCAGTGATAGTTATGCGAATAAGTTATCCACCAACCGTGCTCGATCGGTGGCAGAATGGTTGATTAAAAAAGGGATTCCTGACACTAGAGTGCAGTACAAGGGTTATGGAAAAATCAATCCTATCGCCCCTAATACTACAGAGGCCGGTAAGAAAAAGAACCAACGTGTTGAAATGAAAATTTTGAACATTGATGATTAAAGTTGAAATCATGCTCGTTTATAAATAGAAGTTATAGATAGATTTTAAGAAAACGATTATAATATTATTAATTAAATACTGATGCCAACATTTATGCAATTTACCAACATTACAATTTTTTTGCGCCGATATTTTTCCGCAGGTTTAAAGCAATGTTTAAGATTAAACAAACCGAATCGGACAAGCGCATTTATGCCTTTACTCTTATTATTACTTTCATCAGCGTTATCGGGGCAAGGTAGTTTCCACAAAGTCCTTAAAGGCACAAGTGGTGTTGAATTGGGCCGCCATGTACTCGAAACCGACAATGGCTTCCTGATTGCGGGCTACACCTCTTCTTCAGGTGCCGGCGGCAAGGACGCTTATCTGACTGAAATAGACAAATTAGGGAATGTATTATGGCAACGCACTTACGGCGGTAGTTCAGATGATGCTTTCAGTATAATAACGAAGGGCAACAACGGCGGATATTTAGCATTGGGCAATACTGTAAGTACAGGCAACGGGGATCAAGACGTACTGCTCGTAAAAATAGACGACGCAGGCAATGTTGAATGGAGTAAAACCTTTGGCGGTGCTTTGTTAGATGTTTCGCCAGTACATGGTGTAATGGTAAATTTGGCGGATGGCTACCTTATTTCCGGACAACAATTGAGTACGCCCGGCAATGGATCAGATACGGGTACTTATATGATCCGTTTCGATAATGATGGTAATGTGATTTGGACTCGTAATTATGAATCTGCAAGTAATTATTTGGTTGCCAATTATGTAGAAGGAAATATCATCTATGCTGGAGGTGGTCGTGATTATGAGGCTTGTTTTGCAAAATTTGACCTTACTACTGGTGACCTAATTGCCTTAAAATCTTATGGAGGAAGTGGATATGAATCCCTTTATAATATTCGGCCAACAGCCGATGGAAATTTTATATTATCGGATGGAACGTGGTCGTACGATGGCAGTGCTATGTCCTTGTGGGTAATGAAGGTGAATAAAGATGGAGATATTATTTGGTCAAAAATATATCGAAAACAAAATGAAGGTATCCGTGGTACGGCAATACCCACAGCCGATGGCGGTATTTTTATTGTACCTTACTATACAACAACATCCAATTCCAATGATGGTTTGTTCCTTAAAACAGATGCAGATGGAACCATTGAATGGAGTGCAAAATATGGTGTAACTAAATCAGAAAACTTTATCAAAGGGATTCTAACCTCCGATGGTGGATATATTGGTATTGGACGCGCCAACGATACTAATGGAAAGGAACATATCTATGTAGTCAAAACGGATGAATTAGGTTCGATTGACGAATGTTGTGCCAACCCAAATACGGATATCATCACCGATGTTTTTACGCCCGATGAAGGGA
>JAAFHO010000809.1 GCA_013297575.1 Chitinophagales bacterium | reverse complement strand
CATTTATTCCGACGGCGGGTTATCATGTGGATTATACGACTAATTTGTCAGCAGGGATACACACGTTGTTAGTGGATGTAACTAATTCTGCTGGTTCATTATCAAGTATAAATGTGATGGGCGGTATTGAGTTGGTTGCGATTTGTTCACCTTCAGCAGTAAAAAATGCGACCTTGTTCAACGACAAAGTGCAGATATTCCCCAACCCAGTGAGCGACGTACTTACCGTTTCTTGGGATATGATCCAACTTCAATCCATCCGGATCATAGACATGTGGGGGCGCGTACTCATTACCCAAACAGTAGATCCTACAGTTACACAACAAAGCATAAACGCGTTTCAACTGCCCGCTGGAACCTTTATATTGTCTGGGCAAAACGAAAAAGGTACAGTAGTTTCGAAGCGTTTTGTTAAGTTAAATGCCGAGTAAAGAACTGGTAGTTTAACGTATTTAAACAGTAAGATTCTCTTATAGATTGATTTAACGATGCCCCTCTACAAGCCAGTTTGCTTGCAGGGGGGCATCATATTTAACCCAATTCCATTCATTGTATCCTGATACTTGACCCAATGAAGTACTTATGGGTCTTCAATACAGTTTTTTATTACTCGCTCCGCAAAGCCTTCACAGGATTCACCAATGCCGCTTTTATACCTTGATAACTCACTGTAAAAATAGCGATCAACAACGCCGCCAAACCTGCCAAAGCAAACATCCACCACGATAGGTCGATATGATACTCAAACCGTGACAGTAGTTTTTGCATAAACCAACTAGCAATTGGTGCGGCCAACACAAAGGCAATAAGTACTGGCCCTAGGAAATCGCGGGAAAGAAACAACCAAATATTGGCTACTGTTGCACCCAATACCTTACGGATACTGATCTCTTTTTTACGCTGCTCCGCCACAAATGCCGATAGACCAAACAAGCCAAGGCAAGAAATCAAGATAGCAATACCGCCAAACATATTGGCCAATTGCCCGGTAGAGCGTATTTCGTCAAAATTCTTTTGATACTCTTCTTTGGTAAAGTGAAATTCAAAAGGATAATTTGGATTGACTTTTTTGACCGCGGCTTCTACTTGGCTCAATGATTTTTGCCAGTTTTCGTCGTTTTGGAACCGTACAAAATAGTTGTAGTGCGTTCGTGTAGTGAGGAAAAGGATCATAGGCATGGTGGCCGAAAGCGGATCGTTGTACGAAAAATCTTCAATGACCCCAATCACGGTATAGTTCGTATCTTCTCGTATTTGTGTTCCTAAAACCGGTGATGCCAATCCCATTTGTTTTACGGCCGCTTGGTTCAGCATACAACATAAGGTGTCGCCGCCGTATTCTGGGCTAAAATCGCGACCTTCTACTACTTTGATGCCTGCGGTTTTAGTCCAATCATGGCTTACTGCGGTATATGTAACTAGAAAGTTTTGCGCTTCGGTTTTGCCAGGCCATCCCAAACCAGAAGTATTACTACCAAATTGGATCAAATCATCGGTACCTGCGGCAACACTTTTGACAGATGGGATTTGCAAAAGTTCTGCTTTCGTTACACCAAATTTGTCCTGCATATCGCCCCTCGCCGGTATTTCGATCAAGCATTCTGAATCGTAACCAATTTTACGGCTTTGCGCAAATTCAAGTTGCTTGTAAATTACTATAGTACTGATAATCAAGAAAATAGACACTACAAATTGAAAAGTAACGAGACCTTTGCGCAACTTGGATCCCATACTGCTACGTCCTTTAGTTACCACGCCACTGCCTTTGAGTACACGGATAGGGTCAAAACTGCTCAGGAAAAAAGCGGGATAACTACCCGCTACCAAACCAGTGATCAAGCCCATGCTCAACAAACCCAACCAAAGCGGCCAATTATCCCAACCAATCGTCAGGCTTTTTTCAAAGAAACGATTAAAATAGGGGAGGGCTAACAACGCAAATACAATCCCCAATATTAAAGCCATAAAAGTCATTAAGAGTGCTTCGCTGAGGAACTGCGCAATAATATGCCACCTCAAAGCACCCATTGTTTTGCGCACACCCACTTCTTTGGATCGGTGTTCGGAACGGGCCGTGGCCAAGTTCATAAAATTGATACAAGCAATCAACAACACAAAAATGCCGATAATACCGAGCAAAAGCACCATTGTAATCCGTCCACCATTGGGTTTGCCGTCTTTAAATTCGCTGCGCAAACGCCAGTCTTTAATGGGAAATGCAAAAATATGTGCTTGTGCTTCCGCATTTTTCCCCTGTATGTAATTGGCTAATTTACTATTGAGTGCTTCTACGTTGGTATTGGGTTTGAGTTCTACATAAGTGGGCATGGAATTACTTCCCCAGTTATCCAAACCACCAGGGTTTTGTAGTTCGTAGATACGGAATGGTAACACTACATCGAATCGGATGGAGCTATTGGTGGGTAAATCGCAGATAACGGCTGCTACTTTTAAGTCGCGTTGGTTGTCGTGGCGCAGTATTTTACCAATAGGGTCTTCGTTGCCAAAGAATTTTTTGGCCGTGCGTTCCGTAATCACGATTGCGCCTGGATCGCTCAACGCGGCTACTGGATCACCTGCAATGGCTGGAAAAGTAAAGATATTAAAGTAATCAGGTTCAGCATATACGCCCCGTTCGTAGGTATTTTTATCGCCTCGGCTCAATAATTGCTGTCCCGACCAACTGGTACGCGCTGCCCGCTCTATTTCCGGCAATTCAGTCCGCAATGCCGCTGCC
>JAAFHO010000808.1 GCA_013297575.1 Chitinophagales bacterium | reverse complement strand
AAAGGCGGCGTAGGTAAAACTACCACCGCAATTAACCTTGCAGCATCACTTGCTATCTTAGATAAAAAGGTGCTTTTGATCGATGCTGATCCACAGGCCAATGCCTCTTCGGGTGTGGGTTTGGTTACCGACGAAAATACAGTGGGACTGTACGATTGTTTGGTCAATGGCCTCGATCCATTAGCGGCCATTGTGGCTACTGAAACCCCAAATTTGCATTTGTTACCTTCTAATATCAACTTAGTAGGTGCAGAAGTAGAATTGATTGGCAAAGCAAAACGCGAGTTTATCATGCGCGGTATCGTGGATGGCTTGCGTGCCTCTTACGATTATATCTTTATTGATTGTTTGCCTTCGCTAGGTTTGGTGACCGTAAATGCCTTGGTCGCCGCCGATACCGTGATGATCCCTGTACAATGCGAGATGTTCTCGTTTGAGGGTTTGTCTAAATTGAAAAATACGATTGCATTGGTAAAAAAAGGACTCAACCCTAATTTGAAGGTAGAAGGTCTTGTTATTTCCATGTACGATAGCCGCCTCCGCCTCGCCAATGCGATTGTGGAAGAAGTGCGCAACAGCAGCAACGATTACGTTTTTGAAACCATCGTACACCGCAATTCGCGTATCGCAGAAGCCCCTATGCAGCACACGCCTGTGGCTATGTACGACGTAAGCAGCAAAGGCGCTGTCAACTTTTTTAACCTTGCCGAAGAATTCCTTCGCTTAAACACACCTAACTAAAATGGCAAAGAAAATGGATATGAAAGCGATGGTAGGCAAGGGCCTAGGCGCTATCCTAGCAAACCAGCAAGTGGATGAAATCATCGCACAAAATGACCCGCGTGATGCTGTACGCGAACTCGCTTCTAATGTAGCAATGCTTTCGTTGGATGTGATTGAACCAATGCAACGCCAACCACGCGAGCATTTTGATGATGTTGCCTTGGAAGAATTGGCCGAAAGTATCAAAGTACACGGTATTATTCAGCCGATTACGGTGCGCCGTATCCACGCAAAATCTTACCAGATCATTTCTGGCGAACGCCGTTTCCGTGCCAGCAAATTAGCGGGTTTGGCAGAAGTACCGGTGTATATCCGTCTTGCCGATGACCAGCAAATGATGGAAATGGCGTTGATCGAAAATATTCAACGCGAAGACCTCAATCCGATTGAAATTGCCAATACTTATGGCCGTTTGAAAGAAGAATTTCACCTTTCCGACGAAAAATTGGCAGATCGTGTGGGCAAACAACGCAGTACGGTGACCAATTACCTGCGCTTGCTCAAACTCCACGACGATATTAAAGCCGCTGTGAAAAACCAGCAGATCAGCATGGGCCACGCCCGCGCCCTCGCAGGTGTGAGTGATCGTGCTTTTCAGTTGTCACTATTGAACCAAATCCGTACCGAAGAACTGTCTGTTCGTGCAGTGGAACAATTAATCGCTGGTTACCAAGCAGATCGCTCTACTAAAAAAGTAAAACAAGATAGCCGCCTTCCAGAAGACTTACGCTTGATACAGGATCAATTTAGTTCGTTTTTTGGCGCAAAAGCCATCCTTAAGCGCGATGCAAAAGGTAGCGGACAAATTACCCTAAAATTCAACACGGATGGTGAACTCAACCGGATGTTGGATGCTATTGAAAAGTAGTGTATTTAAATGAGTGAAACAAAATAGACTATACTATATTTGTGCCTCTGTTACCTGCGATTGGGCGGGTGCAGAGGCATCTTTTTTAAACCTTTTTCCACACAATTATGAAAAATATCTTTTTATTAATTATTTTTATTTTATTCATTTTAAATACATTAAGCAGTCAAGCAAATTATGCCTCCTTACAAAATGCACTAAAGTCGTATTCCTACAAAGACCTCGTTTACACCACTTATGATGCAAAAGGGAATATTGCAAATACGGTTGAAGTGCGTGGCGATTTAGTCCAAGTAAAGGATTTTTCAACGTCAACTACACCTACGGATTGGTATTTTTATGATAAAAATACTTTTTTTCAGTATAATAATACCGCAAAGCAGTGGGAGAAAAAAGATATTACAGGTAACGAAGATTATTTGTCCAAAATAGATCAATTGAAAGGTTTGTCACTGCCTTTTGTAGGTGTGGAAAGGTTTTTTGGTAAACAGCCCGATACTTTGGAAAATGGAACGCGGTACAATGTTTATTTACTCGTAAGTAATGCTAAAGACTCTTATGTCTTTTGGGTTAATCCGGTTAATAATGCACTACACAAACAGTTTGCTTCCTTTTATGGTTGCCAGACCCTTTTTATTCGGAATTATCGTTATAATACCGGGCTGTCGCTTCAAAAACCCAAAACCAAAAATGCCTATAATCCGGAAGAAAGGGGATCGGAAGATAAGTGGGGAGATGACGTATCAGGAACAACCAATCTTGCCCCACCCCCACCCCCCACCAGCAAGCCAGTATTCCTCGGTGGGGATATCAACAAGTACCTCAACTCACAGCCCAATACGCTAAGTCCTTATCTCCCTTTGGATGCCAACAAGGCAACAAAAGTTACTTTCACAGTAGGTATTGATGGTAAATTATCCAATATTAGTGCAGAAGGAGCGTGTCACTGTGCAGAATCGGAGGCAATCCGCTTGATTCAATTGACATCGGGGCAATGGAAACCAGCGCAATATAAAGATGGCTCCGTATCCACTGCTGTAAAACTGGATGTGTTTTTTACCCCATCAGCCACCGGAAAAATCATGGT
>JAAFHO010000807.1 GCA_013297575.1 Chitinophagales bacterium | reverse complement strand
TTAAAGAATGACATCTTATCCGATTCGAAGTACCGATCGTCTAGTCCCATCCTCCAATAGGAATAACGAGTAATACTTATATCGGGCAGAAAACGAATCAACTTCAATGAACGATCCGTCAAGTATCCTCCCGACATCGTATTCAGGTATAATAAATGATCTCCCAAAAAGGAAAAATCTCCATGTCCTTGTTCTTTAAAACCATCAAAAAAAGGTCGACCATCTGTACCTATGACCCAACAACTATCGCCTTTTGAAACAAAACTATATGGGTAGGGCAAACGGCAACAACCGCTTATGGAATCTTCAAAAAACGGAATAAAGTCATAAACGGCAGGAATAACAAGACGGCAATTTTCATCCGCAAATCCCCAAAGATTGCCATCGCGATAAGGCAAAAGCGGCGTTTGTGCGATACATTCCATGTGCAAAGCAAAAAACAACAAGCAAAAAAGATTTTTATACCAAATATTCATCATGCTCTCGTTGACGATTAAAAGCGGGAAATCGTTGTCTTGGGAGAAAAAGGAAGTAGGGTATTATGGCTAGGCTGGAGCATTTGGAGGGCGTGGAAATAGATTAATGGTATAGATTAATAATGTATTTCATTAAGAACATTAAGTGTCCAATCGCATCAAGGCTTATGAAGTTGCTTGACAAAAGACACTTAATGTTCTTTGAATGAAATACATGTAACTGTTTTACTATTTTGTTGCATCTTTATCATCAGCGCTCAATCCGCGTTGATGCATTTCTGTGCGTAATGCTTGCTCACATGCCAGAATGACAACAGCACTGTCTTCAGAAGCAAGTGGATTTCCTTGACCGGGAAAATAGAAGTCGCGCACCTTCATTAGGCATATTCCTAAATGATTGGTACCGGTTCCATTATTTCCATCGCTCCAAACCATATCCTGATGGTGTTTCAACTTAGCGCCATGTTCTAATAAATAAGCGTTTCCAGTTGCGCCCAATGCTGCTTTTAGATCAGGATGATCATCACTGAATTTGGATTTTAATATTTCAAACATGGCTTCTTCGCCAGTATGATATCCGCCATATTCGCCCTTATGTGGCGTATTCTGCAAGTCATTTCTGCTATAATCGAATGCATCGCCCCCAGTTTTTTTACTTTCAAACGTATTCCTGATTACGCTATCATCCCACCACTTAGATGCTTGATATGCAGCCTCGGCGGTATAAAAACTGGATTTTACGGGCCCCATGAGTTGGACTTCAAACGGCTCGACCCAAAAATTGCCAAAGTACGGAACACTGCACACATTGTCCCAATCTGTATTGTGACCAGGGAAATAGAAAGCCAAGTAATCGTAAGTTTTTCCATTAATAACCACGTGGAGTGGATTTGCTTTTGAAAGTACCATAAATTTTTAGGTTATTTTGTTTTGTGAATACAAATAACGAGAAAATAATAACTTCAGTATAAGCAGACTTTTTACTGTTTTTACTAAGGCCGGAACACAACAACAATTCCGCATATTTCAAAAATGTACAATTGCGTAATCGTCAATAGCACCAAACACGCTACCTTTGAGCCAATGAAATGGACAAACACTGCATATACCCACATCACCCTGTGGTTTTTGTTTTTTTGCTACCCATTGGTCGTTTTTCATGATATGCGCCAAACCTCGCTCATGGAATGGCTTTGGCATCCTGCTGTTTTACTCTATTTAGTAGTGTTTCCATCGGTTTATTATGTACATGTTCTTGTAATTCTACCACGTTTTTTTGCCCGTAAAAAATATTTAACCTACGGGACTATCTTCGTTTTTTGTATCATTAGCATTTTACTGATCCGACCTTTAGATCGAATGGTTTTTCGGAGTTCATTAAGAATGCCTCCAAGACATTTCGAGCATGCGCCCCCTACCCTGCCCGAACCCAACCAACATACTTTTTTTTTTGATCCTACTAGCCTGGGGCTCTTTTTAATTTTATGGTTTTTGGGGCTATCAATTTGGCTGTACCAAAAAAAATTCAAACTGCTATTTTCTGTTTTATCCAAGCAAATGGAAGCAGAAGCACAATTATTCACACCCGAAAACAAAAAAGAACTTGATTTTCCCACCCCAACACAAGCAGAAGAAAAAGCAGCACCCATATCAGAAGGAATTTTAACTGTTCATGTTGAATACGAACAAATCAAAATTTTGGTGGAAGATATAGAGTACATTGAGGCTTTTGATAGTTATGTAAAAATTTATTTGTCCAATACAGAAAAACCAATTCTTACCCGATTGACACTCCGTGCTATTGCGGAAAAACTACCCGAAGAAAAATTCGTCCGCATCCATCGGAGTTTTATGGTTGCATCAAACAAGGTTATTGCCAGCAATTCAACCAAAATACGGCTCAAATCTGGGGTAGAATTACCTGTCGGAAGGCGTTTTAAAGATAGTATCAGCCTGTTATTGGCCAACACAAGTCGGTAGTTTACCACCACAAACCATTTTTTAGTGCAACTTAATAGATTAGTTTGCTCCTAACTGAATGCATCCACACTTTTAGTGTACATGCATTTTATTATCACTATTTTAAACATAAAATGATTGAAATGAAGAAACTAATCCCGTTTTTAGCACTGCTATTCGTTGCGCTATTGGTATTGAACGCCTTTAAAAAAGAAAACGCAGCACAAATCAACGCCATGCCGCCCACCGCTTGCGACAATTTAACTGGCGTAGAAAAACTGGTCTGCCTCGCCTATGCCTTCAAGG
>JAAFHO010000806.1 GCA_013297575.1 Chitinophagales bacterium | reverse complement strand
CTCTTTTCCTAAATTTTATTCAAACATATTTTTACTAAATTAAATCTTTTTATGAAAAATCTTACTCAACTTTTATGCTGCATTATCCTTATTTTAGGATTTTCAACACCCTCAAAAGCCCAAGGATGGGAAATTTTTGTTTCCGATTCGTCTTTTACCAATTCTTCTTCTCAATTTCGGGCACTTTCGGGTGCGAATAACGGCGTTCGTATTGCATATCAAGGTACATGGGATGATCCTCTCAATATGTTAAATTATGATGCTAATGGAGATTTTATTGGAAAAGAAGGAGTCCCAGGTACAAACGATTGGGAATTGATTCAGTCCGATAATAGTGGCGCAACATACTGGGAGGGCGACTACAAAATCAGGAAAATAGATGCAAACAACCAAATCGTATGGACTTTTAATACATCTGCTACCGCTGGTATTTTTTGGATATCCCGAGGTTCAAATGGCAGTACTTATGCTCAATACGGCAATGGCGGTAACACTATAATAGATGCTATTAATAAGGATGGTATCTTGGAACACCGTTTTAATTTTACCAACTCCAACGGGATATTCGAGTACTTACCCACCGCGGATTTTGGAATGATTTATACTGATGATATATTCGCAGATCCGGAGACTTGGACTAAATTGGATCACCAAGGCAATGTAGTTTGGAGCAAGGTCTTGGGAGAATTTGATAATATATGGATGGGCAGTACTGATGGCTCAACCTACATGACCAATTCAAATAATGAATTGGTGAAATTGAACGCCACAGATAACATAGTATGGATAACCCCTATTGGCTTAGACAATCCAGATATTAATTTATATCCTCAATCTGTTATTGAATTATCCGATGGGAATATCGCAGTACTTAGCACTGGTTATGATTTGACCACCAGCAAGGATGCACTCCTAATTACAAAAATCAATGCTCAAACAGGTGATTTAATTTGGAAGAAAAAATCCAGTAACAACCTCGGATGGCTATCTGGCAACATTGGTTTCTTTGAAATGGCCGACGGAGGATTACTTACCGCTGTTGAAATATATGGCAATACAACAGGTGAAACCCTACTCTTCATCATACGCACCGATCAAAATGGCAACACACTCACCAATCAAATTAGCGGAAGGTTGTATCGAGACGAAAATGCGGATTGCCAATGGCAAAATACGGAAAATGCGATGAAACAAGTTTCCATTATTGCCCAATCAGGTTCCAAAACCTATTCCACAACAACCGATAACTTCGGTAATTTTTCGATGGCTGCTGGCAGTGGAAACTATCAAATCAGCTACGGGCAATTAGGTTCGTACTGGGATTTTTGCACTACGCCCTCCGTATCGCTCGCTGCCTCGAATGACACCGTTGTATTCAATGCTGGAGTTATTGCGGTGGTCAATTGCCCAGAATTGGTGGTTTCCATTGGTAGCAATGTTTTTCGGCGTTGTTTCGACAATAATTACCTCAATATTAATTATCAAAATATCGGTTCCGCACCTGCCGAAAATGCGTATGTGGAGTTGTTTTTAGACTCAAAACTGGAATTTCTTTCTTCTACACCCATTTCCGCCATTCAAAATGGTCAAACCTTTCGTTTTGAATTGGGTACTTTGGCGGTGGGTGCAAGCGGCCAAATATCCGTGAATTTCAAGGTGGATTGCAATGCCGAAATAGGCGAGATTTTATGTGCGAATGCACACATTTATCCAGATACGCTTTGCTTGCCCGTAGCACCAAGACATGCGGAAAACCAATTTTGTCTGCCCGTCGTGGCTTCCTATGATCCCAACGACAAAACGGCTTTCCTCAACGGGAGACCCGAATTTTCAAAAATTCTGCCCAATGAGGAGTTGGAATACCTGATCCGTTTTCAAAATACAGGCAACGACACGGCTTTTAATATTGTGATACTGGACACTTTGACCACTTATTTAGATGCTTCGTCGGTATTGCCGGGCGTTTCCAGTCATCCTTATTCTTTTGAATTGGATAAAGGGCATATTTTGCGTTTTTCATTTAGAAATATCTTGTTGCCCGATTCAAATACAAACGAAGTTGCTTCGCATGGTTTTGTCAAATTTAGGGTACGCCAAAATCCAAATAATGTCATTGGAAATGAAATCAAAAACAGTGCGGCTATATTTTTTGACTACAACGCGCCCATTATTACCAATGAAACTAAGTTGAAAATCTCCATTCCTAGTCGGACAGAAGACCTGGAAAACAGGGTTTATGCACAAATCTTTCCGATTCCAGCACGTGAAAAGGTGCAGGTTTCACTCAAAAATGCAGACACAGGTACGGTCTTGTGGCGCATGTTTGATGCCACAGGAAAACTGATTTCAAACGGGCAGTCGTCTGGGACGCTAGGTTTTGATATCCCTCGCAATGGTCAACCAAGCGGTGTTTATTACTGCCAGTTTTTATTGGAAAATGGGCAAATGATATTTGGAAAAGTGGTTTTTGACTAAGAGAAAACGAATAAATTAAAGTGATAGAAACGTGTAAGAAATGGCGCTCTACTTACACGTTTCTACCCTCAATTAAACCTTCTTCCAATTCTACGCTCTAACCCGCATACAATGAAAGCGCGCCCATACATTAAGCCGCTTCAACCGATTATCCACTTACCATACAAGTATATGAAAGAAGCGTTTTTTCTAAGTCAACGACTTGGTTTTTCAAATGCACAAGCCTCCACACTCCAAAAAATAGGCGTATCGTCTTTTTTAAAAAACA
>JAAFHO010000805.1 GCA_013297575.1 Chitinophagales bacterium | reverse complement strand
AAAAAAATTGGCATCAATATAAGCGGCCTTATCGCCTTTGAAGGTATTATTTTGGTAAGTAATGGCTGGTTTGCCCATTTCCCGCAAACGAGTGGACGTCTCTATTTCGGGATAATCCTCTTTCAACGCTTGCGCCACAGGCGGCATAACAGACGATTCCTGCATAATTTGCCCCTGCACTTTACCCGAAAAAGTAACGCGGTAGATGCGGTCGGCCTTTGTATGGAAACGATCAAAGCTTAATTCGTGTTGAATAAACAACAAGATTAAAATACAAGTAGCCATACCGATGGCCAATCCTGCAATATTGATCGAAGTGAATGTTTTATTCCGCCAAAGGTTGCGGGAGATGATTTTTAGATAATTGGATAGCATAGTGAAATAAGCGCAATCGGTATGCCAAGTATTTATTCGTTGATAATCAATTAGTTAATAAAAAACAATGTTCGATTTCGTACAAATATACGTTCGGTGATGGACATATTGGTTTAATTTGCTTACATTTGCTCAAAGATGAAACTATACATCAAACACATGGTGAGCCACCGTTGTAAAATGGCTGTAAAAGATGCGCTAATAGAATTGAACTTACACCATGGTTTAATAGAATTAGGAACAATTGAATTGCTCGATAGCCCTACGGTTGCTCAGTATTTGGCATTCAAGCATATCTTATGCCAATCTGGCTTGGAAATTATCGACGATAAAAAGGCTGTTTTAATTGAACGGATCAAAAATGAAATCGTTGAAATGGTACATTACCAAGAACAATCGCTTGAAATTAATTTCTCCATCTTTTTAGCAGATCGATTGCAATACGATTACACCTATTTGTCCAATCTTTTTTCAGAAATTGTTGGTACTACCATCGAGCATTTTGTGATTGCGCACAAAATAGAACGGGTAAAGGAATTGATCCTGGATGATGAGTTCAACCTGACTCAAATCTCTTATTTACTGCATTATAGCAGCGTAGCACATTTGTCCAACCAATTTAAAAAAGTAACAGGAGTATCTCCTTCCCATTTTAAAAAAATGAAACTTAAACGGGAATTGGCCTTAGAAAACCTGTGAATCATGTAACTTTTTTACAGAATTATGTAAATTCTACGCCTTTGCAGGGCATTACCTTTGTAATATTCGGAATCACTAAAAATTCTTATACATGAGCAAGGACAAAGGTACCAAGAATGTTAAAAAAGCCCCTGCGGATAAATCTGCTGGCAAAAAAATTTCCAGTTATAAATCTGAAAGCAAAAGTGGCATTACCAAAGCACCCGGTATCGCTGCATTTATCCCTAAACAAGATACAAAAACTGGCGGAAGCCATAAATCTTAATCCAAATTTTGCAAGTAACTAAACACGGCGTTGTTTTAAAAAAAACAGATACAGCCTTTGACAAAGCGGGTGTTTTGAACCCCGCAGTCCTTTATGAGCATGGAATTATCCATCTATTTTTTCGCGCAGTACGCAAGGGTAATTACTCTTCCATCGGTTATTGCAAAATGAAAGACCCTCTTACCGTTGGGGAACGCTTTGATAAACCTATTCTTTTTCCACAAGCCACCTATGAGTCGCATGGTATTGAGGATGCGCGTATTTCTAAAATAGACGATGTCTATTACCTCACTTATACTGCTTATGATGGGCTAAATGCGCTTGGTGCGTATGCTGTTACAGGTTTTTTGCCTTATTTTGAGAAAAAAGGCATTATTTCGCCACAGGTTACGTATAATAAATTTAAACACTTGACGGCCAGCCAAGAACCGCTCAGTGAGAAATATTTCAGGTACAATGGCCATCCCAATCTCAAAAGTAGCACAGATAAAAAAGCCTTGATTTGGGATAAAAATGTCATATTTTTTCCACGGAGAATACAGGGTAAATTGGTGATGTTGCATCGGATAAAACCTGATATTCAAATTGTTGCAGTGGATGATTTGGCGGAGTTGACACCTGCATTTTGGGAAAATTATTTCCATACTTTTAAGGCGCATATTGCAATGGAGCCAGTTCATCCGCACGAAGCCAGTTTTGTGGGAGGTGGTTGTCCGCCTATTGAAACGGAAGAGGGCTGGTTACTTATCTACCACGGTGTCCACGACACACCTGATGGTTATCAATATACGGCTTGTGCAGCTTTGCTGGATTTGGAAGATCCGATGAAAGAAATAGCGCGCTTGCCTTATCCACTTTTTTCACCCGATCATGACCACGAAAAAGTAGGAACGGTGAACAATGTTTGCTTTCCGACGGGTTCTGCTACGATCGATGGATTATTGTACATTTATTACGGTGCTGCCGATGACCAAGTGGCTTGTGCTTCGGTGAATCAGGCCGAATTGGTGGCCGAGTTGTTGACGCACCGTAAAGATAAATAATTACTCATAGATATTTTCACTAAAAGTGTCAGGGTTTTCTTATAAAAAAATCAGGTGCAGCGCACCGTAATATTTGTAGTAAAAACCGGCAAAATCAAGATTGAAGGTGCAGCGCACCGTAACGTTAATTTAATATTGCGGTGCGCTGCACCTTCAAAACGCGGCAAACACATTATTGCTACAAATATTACGGTGCGCTGCACCTTTTATAAGAAAATCTTGCACAAAGCGTAGTGTGTACGCGTAACTTTGTGTTCTGTTGTGTACTTTGTGGTAGAAAAAAAAGCGCGAAGCGATCAATAATTCAAGTGTAATTATACTTTGTGGTATAAAAAACTAACTGGTGCAACTATTCGCTCCGCAAAGA
>JAAFHO010000804.1 GCA_013297575.1 Chitinophagales bacterium | reverse complement strand
TACTCACATTGATGCCGATAGAAAAATTACCCATCGCGTTGGCAAAATGTAACCCATCAATACGGATATACCTCGTGTTGTCCAAGGTCCAAAGCACCGTTTGTGTATTCGTAGAGCCGCCATCAATAGTGACAATATCGCTGCCAAAATGCGTAAAAGTGATATAATTACCCGCAGTGCCATTCACATTGGTCCAAATACTCTCGGCATAAGTACCAGCCATAATATATACCGTGCTACCCGGCGTCGCATTATTACAGGCGTGCTGAATGGTTTTCCAAGGAAGGGCTTGTGTGCCGGCGTTCGCGTTGTTTCCTGTGGGCGAAACGTAATAGTTAATCGAAAACAGTGGGGTAAAAGCCACTAGAATGAGTAGTAAAATAGTAAGTATTTTGTGCATAGTATGGATTTATGGAGCAAAAGTAGCATATTATTATTAAAAAAGTAAATTGGCATAAGGTCTAATCGGTAGGTGTCACTCTTTTGGTAAAGGATAACTATATTATTAGGTAAATTTCCTTCGGCAATAACAATCAAAAAAAATGATTCAAATTATTTCTACAATTGTGTAATATTTCCCGTTGCTGGTACACCGACCTTTGCCACATTGTAAAAATTCATTCACAATGTTAAGTAAAATAATATGAAGGATTTAAAAAGTTGTATCGACGCTTGTCTAGCGTGTCTAGTAACCTGCGAAAAGTGCATTACGGATTGTATTAAAGTGGGCAATCAAGATTGTATCATCTTGTGCCGCGACTGCGCTGATATCTGTGCCTTATGTGCAAGATTTGAGGCCCGAGGTTCTGCGTATGGACACGACTTACACGTTTTATGCGCTAAAATTTGTACAGCGTGTGCAGAGGAGTGCGCGAAGCATGCCGCTCATCATGCAAGTTGCAAAGCATGTGCCGCTGCTTGTAAGGAATGTGCAGAAACCTGTACAGCACTTGCTACCACAATGGCTTAATTTCGATTAAAAGGGGGACGTCGTTCCCCTTTTAATTTTTAAAGCAAACCGAATTATTTAGCATCATTCATTGCTGTCATTTAATAAACTATTGTTTCTGCCTTCCTAAAGTGTGAATCCTACAACACTTTCGAGCAATTGTATAATATGCGCTGTAGCAAAGAGGCTGACCTTTGCAGTATAGAAATGCACACGGATTTCTTTAGTTATCTCACTTTGGGATCATGTCTTAGAGCAACTGAACACAAGGATAGATAACGCGCCATTAGGAACGTGAAAACTTATTGTTTTCACGGTTCGTAATGGGGATTTAATACAAAATCACAAAAAAGTTTTAAACATGTCGCATATTGTCATCATATCAGCCAGCGTCAGGGATGAACGCAAAAGCCATAGTGTGGCGCTTTATTTTCAACATTATTTAGAAGAAAATAATTTAGCCACCGTCGAAATATTAGATTTAAAAGCATACAACTTCCCTATTTTTGAAGGCACGATTAAAACACTTAAAAATCCTGCTGAGCAAGTGCTTGATTTTGCCAACAAAGTAAAATTAGCGGATGGAATTATCATTGTTACGCCAGAATACAACGGTAGCATTCCTGCCAGTTTAAAGAATGTGGTTGACCTTTTGTACGACGAATGGCATGGCAAACCTATTTCCATCAGTACAGTATCGTCCGGTAGTTTTGGTGGTTCGCAAGCGTTGGTTGCTTTACAATTTACACTTTGGAAAATTGGCGCGTGGACTGTTACCAATATGTTTCCTGTACCCAATGTGACCACAGCATTTGATGGTAAGGGAAATCCATCCGATAAAGCGGCTACTGATAAATTAGCAGATGCCTATATAAAGGAATTATTGGAATGTATTAGAGTAAATAAGCAAGCAGCCATGACCAAAAGGATTTTAACGGTCGTTAATGCAATGTAAAACAAGTAACTATAAATATAAAAAATATTATGGCGATTCAAACAATTAACCCAACAACAAACAAGGTAGAACAAGTTTTTACAGAAATGACAGACGAAGCAGTAAACAAAGCGATTGCAACATCTGCTGCTACTTTTGAAATTTGGAAAAAAACCGATTACAAGTTAAGGGCAGCATTATTACACAAAGTGGCGGGTTTACTCCGAGAAAAAAAGAAAGTCCTTGCCAAAATGATAACAATGGAGATGGGCAAACTATTTGCTCATGCAGAAGGTGAAATTAAACTAAGTGCAGAAATATTTGATTATTACGCCAACCATGCAGAAAGTTTTTTGGCTGATAAAATTTTAAACCCAATACATGGGCAGGCATTGATAAGAAATAGCCCAATTGGTGTGCTATTGGGTGTACAGCCGTGGAATTTTCCATTTTATCAGGTAGCGCGTTTTGCCGCCCCCAATGTCATGGTGGGCAATACCATACTTATAAAGCACGCATCTATTGTCCCGCAGTGTGCTATTGCAATGGAGGAAATATTTAAAGCAGCGGGTGCCCCAATTGGGCTTTACACCAACCTGCTCATATCGGGTGAAAGGGCTTCGGCATTGGTATCCGACGTAAAAATTAAAGGCGTATCGCTTACTGGAAGTGAGACAGCAGGTGCAAGTATTGCAGCAATAGCAGGTAAACATCTGAAAAAATCGGTATTAGAACTAGGCGGTAGCGATGCCTTTATTATTTTGGAAGATGCTGATATTGAAAAAACAGTAGAATGGGCTGTCGTGGGACGAATCAATAATAATGGGGAATGTTGTATTGCTTCCAAAAGATTTATTGCAGTGGAAA
>JAAFHO010000803.1 GCA_013297575.1 Chitinophagales bacterium | reverse complement strand
CAACCCGATGGGGCAGCGGCGGCATTTTCTATTGAAGAACTGTATCCCAATCCTTCTTTAGATCTGACTGCTTTTTCGTTCAAACTGCGCCACCGTGCTTTAGTTAATCTTTTCCTCATTGACCTTCAAGGTAAGGTTCGTTCAAAACTGATTGATCATGAATGGCGTGACACGGGAAAATACGTTGAAAGCATCGATCAAGACCAATTGGGATTGTCTGCAGGTGCGTATTTTGTGGTACTCAGCGTGGATGGCATAATTGCGCGAAGAAAAGTGATGTTTTTGGGCAACGAATAAATATAACATGCAAGAAAAAATAATTACACAAACCACTAATTGGATCAAAAATGTTGTGATTGGTTGCAACTTCTGTCCATTTGCCGCAAAAGCAATGCTACGCAGCACTATTAGGTATGTTGTTGTAGAGGAAACTAATTATGATTCCAGTTTGGAAGTTTTTTTGGAGGAATTGCGACTTTTGGATCAGTCGGAGGATATTGAAACAACGCTACTTATTTTCCCCAACCATTACGCCGATTTTGAGGAATACCTTGATTTGGTGGCATTGGCGGAAAACCTGGCCTCGGATGAAGATTATGATGGTATTTATCAGGTGGCCAGTTTTCATCCAAATTATGTTTTTGAAGGCGCAAAAGCCGATGATCCGGCCAATTATACCAATCGTTCCATCTATCCGATGCTACATATTTTGCGGGAGGAAAGTATCACATTGGCACTCCAAAACTTCCCCGATCCGGAAGGGATTCCTGAACGAAATATTGATTTTGCGCATCGTAAAGGTTTGAAACAGATGGAGTTGTTGAGATTGGCATGTATGTAAAAGGTCATAATCTAGATCACACAAACATATAATAATATGATTATTAAAATATTGCAAGAACTTTTCACCAGAGATCTCCTCAAACTCAAAGTAGAAATAAACCTGTATCAAAACGAAGAAAATCTTTGGTTGGTGGCACCAGGCATTGCTAATTCCGGAGGCAATTTATGCCTTCACCTATTGGGCAACCTGAATGCCTATATCGGCGCTGAAATTGGTAAAACGGGATATATTCGGGATCGTCCTTTAGAATTTTCGCAAAAGAACACGCCAAAAGAAGAACTCATCGCTCGTATTGAGGCCACTATTCCAATTGTAAACGATGCGTTGGAATCCTTAATTGAATTTGACTTGGAGCAGGAATACCCTCTTTTGGTGTTCGCTGAGAGAAGAACATATGCATTTTTCTTGACGCATTTGGCGACTCATTTGGCCTATCATATTGGCCAAATAAATTACCACAGACGGCTTTTGGAATAAACAGCGCACTTGCAATTAATTGAGTCGATATGCCAAACCAAATCTGATCAATCGGGCAAAACATTCATTGGTATCACCTAAAAAACCTGCTCTATAATTTGCAAAACCATAGGCAAATCCTAGAGAAAAGCCTATTTTGCGGTAATATGCCAAAAACTGAGCATTAGGCCGAAAATCTACATTAATCGTTTTTCGATCACGAGATGTTGTGTAATTTGTTCCGTTGTTGGCAAGCGCACTACCCTTTTCGGTTGCACTCAAAATATAGGCCATATCGAAACCTCCAATAATATCGAAAGCGATTTTATTGAAGTAGAACCGATAGCCAAACTGGGGATTCAAATTGATGCAATTCAGCCTAAGATAAGTTTGACCACTTGCTGGAATACCCGTGGTGTCCCCACCCAAATCAATACGATCAATAGATATCCTGCTCCTGAGTGTTTCATATGCCAAACTAAAATCAATTACGATATTGTCTTTAGTAATTCTTTTTAAATTGGTTGATACACCATAACCAAGCCCAAACTTGGCACCATAAGGATTATTGGAATAACCTGTAGTGGTATTATTACTTAAATTCAAATTTATGGAAGTTGCTTTTTCCGCAGATGCTCCTGAAAATGCCAATAGTCCTGAATTTAAAGCAATGCTAAATTCTGTTTTTTGGGCTGTTACATGAGTCAGCGGCAATAAAAAAATAAGAAATAGTAGTGTTTTTTGCATAATAAAAGGGTGTATTATTAACGATTTTTGTTGAGACTTGGTTGGGTTGGCACGTTACAACTTTAGTGTTTTTTTAGAAAGGGTACACTTTTATTTTTGGTAATATATTTTGAAATTTGACTTAAAGCACAGTACTCTAAGTGTGGCAAGACCGGCCTTAGAAAAATGCAGGTTTTGCTTGAGTGGAGGCGGATGAAGCCAAAAAGTGTTTGAGCCAAACGGATTTGAAGAGGCACAGCCTCCGCTCGATAATGCGGCGAGTTTTTTTTGGCGCCGCCGTAGCGAGGAAGCAAAAGCACGGCATTTTTCGTCAGCCGAAGTCTTTTTTGCCTACTTTTTTTGGCGAAAAAAAGTAGGAAGTAGGCATTATTGCACTAAATTTCAACTTTTTGAAATTTCCGAGTGGATAAAATTATTTTTATAGAGAAAAGGTGTACCCTTTGAAATTTTTATAGAGAAAAGGTGTATCCATTGAAAGTGCTTTTGAAAAAACATACTTTGTAGTAAAAAAATGTGGCAAAAAGGCTACTTCCCCAATTTTTCCAACAACCAATCCTTTTCTGCAATATACTGTTCTTTTTCGATCTGTTTTCGGAGCAAATCGGCTTTTTTCCGATTAGGCGTACCCGACATTAGTTTTCGCGTATATTTTATCAAATTTAGGTAATTCAGTCGTTGGTAACCAATATCGTGTCGGCGACGAA
>JAAFHO010000802.1 GCA_013297575.1 Chitinophagales bacterium | reverse complement strand
GAGGTGTATAACGGCCTCCACATCGCCGTGGTTGCGCTCGAGCCATCGGTGGAAATTGAGGCGGTGTACTTGTCCCCAAAGTTTTTTTTGCTCGAGGTTGCGCGCTTTTTCTGGGTGGGAAAAGTCGTCCACCGCAAGAATATCGGTATAACCCGCTTCATGGAGGCTTTGAATCATGCAAGAACCGATAAATCCGGCTGCTCCTGTTACGACGATCATATTTTATAGAGTATAGTTATAGGTTTACTGGGTTTCCTTCTAAAAGGTGCAGCGCACCGAAATATTTGTAGCCATGATACGTTTTCCGCGTTTTTAAGGTGCAACGCACCGAAATATTCAATTTAATGTCACGGTACGTTACCCAAATTACGGTGCGCTGCACCTTCAAATTTGATTTTGCATATTTGCTACAAATATTGCGGTGCGCTGCACCTAAAATTTTTATAAGAAAACCTTGTATGTGCTCACTGATGATTTATCCACATTTCCAAAATTAAAATATAAAAAAACTTATTTTACAGTGTACTAAGGAATTGAAAATAATAGCACAAAGTTAGGTCGATTATTGGCAATCGTCCTGCAATTTATTCAAAAAAGTCAATGGCCTCGCTTTTATTACTGTTGGGGCTGTTAGGAATGTATTGGTTGTTTTAGAGGGGGCTTGTTTTTTCTTGTCCGTGGCCAACCATTACCAAATTACGTACTCAAATCTGTGTCATCCCATTCAATACCTTTCGACAGCATCCAAGTTAATGAATGTCGTCTTTCGTGAATAACACCTCCATTGCCAATCGGATCAAAGTTAGGGGGAACTGTATGCTCTCCACATTGAGCACTTCTTACGGCATTATGCAAACAGTAAAACAAGTCTTCCATCTTAACTATACTTTCTTCAGATACAACTTCTTTACTTTTAACCCAATTTTCTACATTTTCATCCAGCGGACAGGTGTAATTAGAAAAAACTGCTCGCATTTGTTCTCCTGTCATCATTTGTCCTGTTATTTCTGGTTCAATATAACCAAAATACCAGGCTAAAGGCCACGCATTTTCAAATTTCCAACCGATCGAATCTAAAAATTTGTCCTCATTTCTGGAAGAATTTAGAATTTCTTTTTCTTTTTCAGTAATAAACTGGTCGAGTCTATTTCTGCTTACAAAATTCAATATCCGCTCACTTGCCAATTCCTCTTCTGGAACCAAAAGCCATAGCACTAATGCTTTAATTGCATTCAATCTGCATGCAATTTCAATAGCAGGTCGCATCTGCCTGTCAAATTCTGTTGGTAATGATCTGGCAGGTCTGAAACCAGCATTCAAACAAATTGATATGCTCTCGAGTCTATCATTTGTCATCCAAGCAATATTCTTGTAGGAATCCAATAAGTTTTCACTTTTAGATTGCTGGATTGGGTTTTTATTTTCTTTTAAACCAAATATTTTTTTTAAAAAATCCATATTCTAAATGTATTGTCTAATTATGTATGCTGCCTTACGTTGGTAGGACTTGCAAAGGTGGCGATTTCTCCTACAACTTGTTCCACCAAAGCGCTCATTTTGTCCGCCAAGTTATTAAAAATTTAATTGGAAATTGCAGCACAGCAAAAATAAGGTCTGTTTCAAAACCGATAACGTCTGCTGCGCAAGGCTAGGCAGAACAGTAATCCGGAGAGGAACTTGTTGTGATTAATGAAACTTTTCTTGCAATCCTTAAAAACATTTCCCATCATTTTGTTACGTAAAATCTGTACTTTTGCACCACAAAATTGAACTAAAATGATAAAGAAAGGTATCCGCTTCGATTGGGCAGCCCAAAAACTGCTTCGTGACAAAGCAAACTTCGACATCCTCGAAGGCTTCCTTTCTGAACTTCTGAAAGAAGAAATCATCATAACTGGACTTTTGGAAAGCGAAGGCAACCAAGAGGAGGAAGATGACAAATTCAACCGTGTTGATTTGTACGCTGAAAACTCGAAAGGCGAACATATCATCATCGAAGTCCAAAACACGAGAGAGTTAGACTACCTTATGCGTATGCTATTCGGCACGTCGAAGGCTGTTACGGAGTATTTGGACATGAATGCACCGTATTCCGACATAAAAAAGGTTATTGCAGTGAGTATCGTATATTTTGGCTTGGGCAAAGGTGACGATTACATTTATGTTGGGCAGACTAAATTTACAGGTTTGCACACAAAAAAAGAACTCCAATTGACAAAAACGCAACAAAAATTGTTTAATAAGCCATCAATTCATCAAGTATATCCAGAGTACTACCTAATCCAAACAACGAAATTCAAAGATATAATCAATGATGGTTTGGACGAATGGATTTATTTTTTCAAAAATAGTGTGGTGCTTGATGAATTTCGGGCAAAAGGCATGAAAGAGGTTCGTGAGAAAATGATTGTTCATAATTTGCCTGATGACGAAAGAAAAAGATATAATAGATTTTTAGAAAACCTTCATACAGAGGCGAGTATTGCAGATACGGTGAGAATTGAGCAAGAGGAAAAAACTGAGCAGAAAGTAAAAGAGGAAAAGACAAAATGGCAAATAGCAACAGCAAAAAACCTTATAAAATTAGGTTTGAGCGATGAACAAATTTCAGAAAGTACAGGAATGCTACTTATTGAAGTTCAAACGCTTCGCAACAACATAAATGCCAATAAATAGGAAATCAGCCATCAATGTATCTACGCCCTATCGAACAGGAATAAAAAATCAAAAATCACCCCTTTAAAAAATTGAT
>JAAFHO010000801.1 GCA_013297575.1 Chitinophagales bacterium | reverse complement strand
CGATAATTTGGATGCATTAACCACTATGACGCTATCTGGTGTATATGAAACGGCCAAAACTACACAACCTTCCATCAGGGCCAGCGAATTAAGGGTAAATAGTGCAGAAGTTGGGATTAAAGTGGCACGTGCCGGATATTTACCGAGTGTAAACCTTTTTGGCAATATGAGCGCATTTTACTCCTCTCAAAACCAAAATTATAGCATAGACCCATCGAAACCACTCATCACCGGCCCCACTCAACTTTACAGTATCGCTGGATCTACACCAACTCCAGTAAATGAAATATACCCCGCTTTTAGTGCTAGTAATATCGGATATTTCAAACAACTAGACAATACATTTGGCCAAAGCGTAGGTCTCCAAGTTAATGTCCCTATTTACCAAAATGGCCGTGTACGTCTTGCCGTAGAACGCGCTAAACTATCTGTACTCAACGCACAGATCCAAAACAACCAAGTACAGCAACAACTCAAAAACGATATTCAAACGGCTTTGGCTAATGCCCGAAATGCCAAAAAGCAGTTGGAAGCATCGCAAAAAACGTACGAAGCCACACAATTGGCCTTTACCAATACCGAAAAACGCCACGCCATAGGAGCCGTAAACTCCTTGGAACTCAATACCTCAAAAACAAACTTTGACAATGCCGTCAATAACCGTACTGTAGCGCGCTACAATTACGTTTTTAGGGCAAAAATTCTTGAATTCTATATGGGCAAACCGCTCCTAATGGAAAAGAAATAACCTCCTCCCTCCTCCCGCCTTGGATAACAAGCCTTACCAATTGTTATCCAAGGCACAAAAATGGATTACATAACGCAAACGCAATTATGACAACGAAGAAAAAAAGAAATTGGCTGCCCATCGCTCTTGTCGGTGGCATTATTGCCCTAGTAGGTATAGCCGTTTATCGCGCTCAATCAAAACCCAAAGGCATTGAAGTCTATGTCGAAAATGTCCAAAAACGCACCATCAGTGAAACGGTCAGCGCTAGTGGCAAAATTTTCCCTGAAACAGAGGTCAAAATCAGTTCGGATGTATCCGGTGAGGTGATTGATCTTTATGTAAAAGAAGGCGATTCTGTCACTATTGGCCAAGTTTTGGCTAAAATACGACCCGATGAATACCAAAGCGCGATGGAACAAGGCCAAGCATCAGTAGGCACCGCACGGGCACAACGCGATATTTCTTCGTCCAATATCAATAGCGCATCAGCACAAATTGAGCAATTAAAAGCCGACCGCAACCGCGCATTATCTCAATTGGAAGTCGCCAAAAAAGCCTTCCAACGCAGCGAAAAACTCTATAAAGAAGGTGTTATTTCTGCATCTGAGTTTGAGTCAATCGAAAATAATATCAAATCAGCAGAAGCAGGTGTGGCCGTTGCCGATGCCGCCCTCAAAACTGGTGAAACGGGCTTAGTCAATGCAAAAGAAAATGTCCGCGTCGCCGATTTCGGTATCAATAGCGCCAATGCGCGCATGAAGGAACTAAAAACGAGTCTTCAAAAAACGATTATTACCGCTCCTGTTAGCGGTATAATCAGCAAACTGAATATCGAAAAAGGAGAACGCGTGGTAGGTACACTCCAAATGACAGGTACCGAAATGATGCGTATCGCCAATTTTGAAAGTATGGAAGTGCAGGTGGATGTCAGCGAAAACGATATCAATAAAGTATCTGTAGGTAACTTAACGGATATTGAAGTAGATGCTTATTTGGGTCGTAAATTCAAAGGAAAAGTAACCGAAATCGCTAATTCTGCCAGCAATGTGAGTTCGGGTGCGGCTTCACTTAATACCGATCAGGTGACTAATTTTGTCGTAAAAATTCGGGTTAATCCAGATTCTTATTCGGATTTAATTAAGCCAAATAAAGCCTATCCGTTCCGCCCAGGTATGTCGGCGTCGGTGGATATTTATACCAATACGGTAACCGATGTATTGAGTGTTCCGCTTATCGCTGTAACTACCCGTGAAAAAAAGGAAGTAGAAGATAAAGATGACAAAGATGCTGCTCCTGAAGCCAAAAAAGTAGCGTTGACCAATATTGACATTAAAGAAATTGTCTTTGTCCTGAGCGGTGATACTGTGGGTGTTAGAGAAGTAAAAACAGGTATTCAAGACAACGATTATATTCAGGTCAGCGGACTTAATGAGGGCGACAAAGTAGTTACGGGGCCTTATTCTGCCGTTTCCAGAAAATTGGAAAGCGGTAAAAAAGTCAATATTGTCGATAAAGAAGAATTGAAAAAGAAAGCAGAGAAAAACTAAATGCAATACGATGCGATTGTCATAGGAGGCGGTATTTTTGGCTGTTATGCAGCATTGTTTCTAGCACGAAAAGGCAAAAAAGTATGCCTGCTGGAACGGGAAGCGGCGTTATTCCAAAAAGCCTCTTTGGTGAATCAAGCGCGTTTGCATGGCGGTTACCATTACCCAAGAAGTATGGGTACTGCTTTGATGAGCGACGAACATAAAGCGCGATTTACAGCAGAACATCGGCCTTATGTCCTGAGCAATTTTGAAAAATACTACGCTATTGACCGACATGGTTCTTTTACCGATGCCCGCCAATTTGAGCGTTTCTGCGAAAGACTACAAATTAAATGTGAGCGGGTGCATACGCATCCGCTCTTTAATTTTGAACGGCTGGAAGCATTATACCTGACCGAAGAATACTCTTTTGATCCGGTTTTACTCGGTAATTATTATAGACAACAAATAGCCGATGAGCCGCTGATTGACCTA
>JAAFHO010000800.1 GCA_013297575.1 Chitinophagales bacterium | reverse complement strand
TGTAGTGCCTGATAAATGCCGAATGCCACCATCCGTTATATTTTCGGTAAATCGCACTGCAAAATCGCGGTTGCTACCGCTATTACTCACCGCATGATATGGTGGTGTAATACTGGATAAATACGTGGAGAAAATACGTGGACGTATCGTATCGGTCGAACCAGGCAAACTGCCAATACTATAATGACCATCTTGCTGGGTCTGTGTAAACCAAAAGGGGTACCAGGCATTGGGTTCTTTAAGGTCGATACGGATATTGGACAATACAGATTCGCCTGCGTCTAAGATACCATTGCCGTTATCGTCTTTAAAAACAGTACCAGATGAAAGTGCGCCGTAATTTTGGGGCATACTGGTTTTTAATACGCCGCCGCCAAAACCGCCTGTATATAAAGTATCGTTGTACACAACAATTTTATGACGAGGACGCTCTATAGGAAGCCAAGTTTTGCAAGTATCTAGGGACACAAATAAGCCAGCGTCTGGTTTTTGGAAAAAATACTTGTTGTCATTTAGCCAAATAGATCCTACTGGGATTTCATCAATACTCGAATATATATCTGCTTCTAATAAGCCTTCCCCAGCAGGAGACCAATTAACGCCATCTGTGGTCATTAAAAGTTGCTCTGATCCCAGTTTGTTCCACAAAACAAACATTCGATCTCCTGAGCAGAATAGTCCTGTTATATACCCACCAGTCGGGAAAGGCGCAGGTGTCCACGTGATGCCCTCATCTTGGGTATAAGATAATTCATAATTATTATGGGCATAATACCTACCATTAAAAGAAACAATATGAATCAGGTGGTCAATGTAAGCGTCTTCCCAAGTAAGTCCGTAATCCTTTGACACTTTGTAATTAATATCCGAAAAAACAAACAAGTTTTCACCCACCCACATAATTTGGTCAGGGTAGAAGGGTTCAAAAGGGTCATTAGAAGGGATGATAGAATCCCATGTACTCCCCATATCTTTAGAAAGGAGGTGGTCATAACCATACAATGAGATGCTTGCCAAAACACCTGATGGACTAGCAATTACTTTTGAATAGTTGTACTTAGGCAGCGGCAAGACATTATCAATATCCCAAGTTTGGTTATTCAGGTTGTAAGAAAACACACCATTCCCACAGGCCGCCCATAATCGCTCATTGGATACGGTTAGGTCATATACTGCCGCTGAATTAAGTCCGGTATTGGCTGGTTGCCATGAATTGTCGTTCAAATTAAGGTATAATGCCCCCTTATTATAACTTGCACCCAGCAAACGACCACCAGCAGATGCCATTCCCAACATAGTAATATTGTAGTTTACTAAAGGGTATTCAATCCAATTATCTCCAAAATCATCTGTATATATTAGTTTGGTGGATCCACCATCTTTATAAACCCGATTACCAATTTTAACAAAATCACCTACTTGGTTATGATAGGGAATTGATTTTTCCTTCCAAGTCACGCCATTGTCCTTGGATGCCCAAAGGCTTTCTTCGGCTGAAAGAAACAACAAGTTGCCCTCGGCAAAAACATTGTAAAAATGATCCCCAGCGGTTAATGTAGGCGAAATGAGTTCCCACGAAACGCCATCAGTCGCCAACCGCCAAATTTTAGATGAATTTCCAGTAAAAAGCCGATCACCCGTTGCCCATACATCATAACAATACATGGTAGGAGCAGTTAGGGTGTCCCATGTTAGCCCATCATCGGTGGTTTTATAAATCAATCCACTAGGCCCTTTAGGTATATAGATACCGTGCGAGCAAGTGCCTATACTTGTCCCATACTCAGGTGGCATAGTACCTTCTATCCAAGTACTGCCATTATCATTACTGACGACAAATTTTGGCTCACTAGGATTAGGATCATAGCGGAGCCAAAAACCTTGAAAAGCGGCTACCTTATTATTGTTTCCTGCGCTGATCGGCCAAAGATTCCCATACGGCAACTGCTCCCAGTTGATACCATCGGGAGTACGATATAGGTGATTTTTATCTGGATAAAAAGCATAGTCATCGTTGTTATAAATGTACCAAGTGGCTCCCCCCTCCGGGCCATTAGTACTCTGCCAGTTGATTTGTGCAGAAAGATAGGGTGCTGTAAAAATGAGGACAGCCAGTGTTAAAAAGTAAATGTTTTTCATGTGAAGGTGAAGTGTTTTGTAGTGAGTAAGATATTTTGATTGCGTAGGAAAAGGAAGCGTTTTTTTAACTTTTTTCCAAGTCCCACACAAATGTATGGTTAAATGGTCAAATACCCCCTAGCCCCCTTGAAATAACCATTACGAAAGTAATTCTGGTGACAGTATTGCCAATAACAATCTCAGGATTTATCAAAATGCTATTCATTTTTAACAACAAAATTATTGTTAAAAAATTTTGACAATAATTTTGTTGCTAAAATTTTATTATGCTATAAAAAAAGTTTCCCACACATATAGTATATTTTTACACCAAAAAGTACAACACAAAGCGTTGCCCCCCCCAAACCCGCCAATAAAACCCATCAATGCTTCTTCAACCAATTATCCACCAACGGAACCACCGAAAATTTCACATCCTTAAAACGTTCCGGCTTGGGCGTGTCCAATGCCTTGCGCAATTCCTGCACCGCTGGGCGGTAATCGGCTCCAGGTACTGAAAACTGCTCGTCTATCGCCCGAAAAAGGCGTTCAAGACTCAAATGCTCAAAATGCCAGTCCTGTAAATTATTAGAATCCTTAATGCTGCTTTTTACTTCTTTTGCAACACGACGGATACTGCG